>NZ_JANDMF010000047.1:0-41592 GCF_031626875.1 Clostridium sp. SHJSY1 | reverse complement strand
TCCAGGAAAATTAACACTAACAAATTGCCAAGCAAGTGGTAATGGTGGAAATGATTTTGAAAAGGTAAAAAACACTAAGAAATAGCATTATAAAAAGGTTATATTTCATGTTTTCATGGAATATAACCTTTAAAAATATGGAGGCGGTGGAACAATATTTTTTTCATCTAAACCATATTTTTTTATAATTTTATTAAAGGTTTTATCTCGCTTCATATCATTAATTTTTTCATTCATTGCATTTACTAAAGTAGTATCTTCATATCTTAAAGCAGCAGCAGCCTCACCTTTAATTGGAATATCTATTAATGCTCTTAGATGTAATCTAGTATATTTATTGGTTATATATGAAAAGGTTAGTGCATCACTCATACCAACAGGTATTTTACTAAAATTAACATCATTTAATAGAGTTATCTGATCTGGAAATAGCACCAAATCTTTTATAAGACCTTGTTCTTTTTGTTTTTCAGCATAGGGTTGATCTACTGTTCCAGCTTGAATTCCCATTATTTTATCTTTTAAATCTTCTTTAAACTGTATATTTGAAAGTTTAGGAACAACAAAAATTTCATAACTTTTATACCAGGGAGTTGTAAAGTTAACTAATTTTCTTCGCTCAGGAGTATCAAAAGCTCCACTAACAACACAATCTATTTCATCATCTTCTAGTAATCTAGTGAACAATTCATCAAATATAGTAATTTTCATTTCCACCTTATTAACACCAAGTCGTTTTGCAACTTCGGTTATGATATCTCCGTCTATACCTGTAATGCTGCCTGTATCAGGATCTAAATAGCAAAAAGGAGGACTATTAGCTGAAACTATAGTTAACACACCTTTTTCTTTTATTTTTTCCAATCTATCATTATCTGTTGCAGCTGAAGGATTTAATGTTTTGTTACATCTAATAAATATATTAGCGTAGTTTGAAAATAAAAAAATAAATAATAATATAAATATTTGAAGTTTTTTCATTAGCATTTAATCCTTTCAAAGTAATAATATTTTTAGCATATTTGTACATCTATTATTATTTGTCTTTAATCATATATTTTATTTATAATATATTTTCTCTATCTAATAAAAATTAAGTAGAAGAAAGTAATGAAATTAAGCTATCTTTTTTAAAAAGTTTTAATGTTAAATTAAAAAAGTATGAATATCCAAAATATAAAAGCTAAATAATCGTCAGAATATTTCGAAATATAAAATAGAACATAAATTCTAAATTACTTTGGATTTAAATTTAATTTTTTTATTTATAAAGGAGGAACTATGAAAAGTATAAAATCAAAAATTATAGCTATTATATTCACACTTTTTTCAGTTATTTTATTAGTATCTAGCTTTATTATTTATGAAGTATCCTATAAGATAATACAAACTGAAACTGCTAGCAAAGTTAAGGTCTCTTCTGAAAAATATGCAGAATATATTAATGGATGGCTTGATGGACAAGGTAAAATATTAAATGAAATTAAAAGCAACATTGAAAGTAAAAAGCAACTTAATGAAAATGAACTTGTTGAATATTTAAAAACAAAGTTAAAATCCAATCCCAATAATACTGATATTTATGTTGGACTTAAAAATAAAAAAATGCTAGATGGCTCAGGATGGGTTCCACCAGCAGATTATGATCCAACAGCAAGAGTATGGTATAAATCAGCTATTGCCAATAATTCATTAACTTATACAGAACCATATTTTGATAAGGTAACACTTAAAATGGTTTCATCAATATCTGTACCAATTTCAATCAATGGGGAAGTAGTTGGAGTTCTTAGTGCTGATATTAATTTAGGTACACTTACAGATAATTTAGAACAGGCAAAACCAATAGATAACAGTTATGCTTTTTTATTTGATCAAAATAATGGGATAATGATACATCCAAATAAAGATTTTCAACCTACAGAAAAGGAAAATAAAAATATTTCTAAAGTTTTTGATGGCAGTTATATGAATATTGTAAAAGATACATCTGATGATTCATTAGTGACATTAAAAGATTATGATAATGTTGAAAAATATTTTATATCCTCAAAGGTTGAGATATCTAAATGGACTGTAGGCTTTGCAATACCTAAATCAGAATTTCAAAAGCCATTAAATGCATTAATATTATATTTTGTAGTGATAATTATAGTATCAATTATTTTAGCCATTATTTGTTCTATGTTTATAGCAAATAAAATTGCAAAACCTATACTAGATTTATCAAATCTTATTGACGAAACAAAAGAACTAGATTTAATATCTATTGATAATAAAAAATATGAATACATACTTAAGGATTCTACTGAGATAGGGATAATTGGTAATTCTATCATTAGTCTACGAGCTGAATTAAGAAAAGTTATTGCTAACTTAAAAGATTATTCATTTAAAATAGTTGAGAATACAAATGAGGTTGCTCAATCAGCAAAGGAAACATCTTTATCAATTGAAGAAGTTACAAAAGCTATTACTGAAATTGCAACAGGTTCAACTGTTCAGGCTAAAAATGCAACTGATGGAGTTCAAAAATTAAGAAATCTTACTGATAAGATAAGCTTTGTAGTAACAAGTGCAAATGAAGTGAAAGGACAATCTGTTTTAACTAATGAAATAACTAATAATGGTGCTAATTCAACAAATTCATTATCATCAAAATTAGAACAGAGTAATTATTCAACTAGCGAAGCTTTTAAAAATATCAATATGTTAGCAACAAAATCAGATTCCATTGGTGAAATTGTAAGTACTATTGAGACAATTGCATCACAAATTAATTTACTAGCTTTAAATGCAGCAATTGAGGCAGCTAGAGCTGGAGAGTCTGGAAAAGGGTTTGCTGTAGTAGCAGAAGAAGTAAAAAAACTTGCTGAACAAGCTTCAGTTTCAACAAAGGATATATCTGACATGATTAAAGAAATACAAAAAGAAATTAGCATAGCAAATAGTAATGTAGATAATGCACAAAAAATAAGTATGGAAGCTACTGAATGTATGGGAGAAACTGAAAAATCATTTGAAGCAATAAGAAATTCAACAATAAAAATGATGGCACAAATGGATGAATTAATTAATAAAATTAATGAAGTTGATGGAGAAAAAGTTTATGTAATGAGCTCCATAGAAGAAATAATGGCTATTTCTGAAGAAGCAGCAGCTTCTACTGAAGAAGTTTCTGCATCAATGGAAGAACAAACAAGTGTTATGGAAATAGTTTCTGGTAACACTGAAAATCTTAAAGATATTTCAACTAAACTTGATGAAATTATTAATAAGTTCAAAATCTAATTTCATAAGCAAATTTTATTTTTATATTTTAGTAAACAAGAAAAGAATACAGAAAACCCTAATGTGGAATTTATTCCACATTAGGGTTGATTTATAGTTTACATATATATAAATACACAGTTTTTGTACCAAATATATAAAATTTCTTTTATTTATTATACCACATTACATTTCCTTCTTGTTTTTGCCAACCTCTGCAAGCCCAATGATCCCATCCTCTGCGACCATCATTTCTAAAGTAAGATCCTTTAGGTTGATTTTTATCAAAAACCCAAACTCCATATGTAGTTCCATCAAATTGGTAGCCAGCATACATTTTTACTCCAGAAATTTTGTAGTTATAATTTTGTGATAAATCAAAAACTACTACATTATATCTTCCCCCAGCTGCATAAAAAGTAGTTTCCATTAAATTTTTACAAAAAGCAGCTCTTTGCCCATTGTAGTTATTTTTACCTACTGCACTAGCTATTTTGTTAGCAATACCTAATACATCAATATTTACATTAAAATTAACACCTGGAGCCCAAGCTTTACTTTCTTCATAAATACTTTTTGTACTTGAATTGAATGTGTAATTTTTTGCATCACTATTATCAGCAATGCTAGTTTCAATACCATTTGAAACAGTAGAATTTGCTGTAGCTGCATAAGCAGAAACTGGTGTAAGTATAGTACCTGCAACCATTCCTAAAGATAGACATAAAGTAGTAACTTTCATTCTTAATTTTTTCATTTTAAAATCCCCCTTGATAAATATATTATTATAGAACAAACATACTTCTTTTTTGCATTAGGCTTGTCCTAATTTAACTTAACCTGATTTTCTTCATTAAAGAATTATTTAGCAATATGCTTCTTTATAAAAAAGTCCAAAAATATATTTATTATTACTAATTGGTAATAAATTATACATTATTCCCAACCTTTCTACATTTACTATAATATGTATATACAGTTAAGTCAATATTAATATGGGATTAATTCCATGTAAATTATGTAGATTTAATAATTTTAAATTACAATAGTGTGATAAGGTATAGCTTTAAGAACATCTTCTCTCCAAAGACTACTGTATAAAAATAAAAAAACTATATATTTTTTATTAAAGTACATAATAAGAATAGGATTGTATCACATGGAGGATTTATTAATGAAAATAATTAAAAAGATAATAGTATTTATCACTATGATTAGTATGCTGACATTTTCTAATGTAAAAGTAATAAATATTAAGGCAAGTAGTTTTTTTAAAAGCCCAGTTAAAGTAGGGGTATTATTAAATAATTTTTATAATCCATATAATTTAGAAATAAAGAAAAGTTTAGAAGATATTGAAGCAGAAAATAAAAATGAAGTTCAATTTAGTTTTTTTGATGGAAAGGGTAATTTAGCTATAGAAAGTGAAATTATAAATAACATGATTCAAAGTAATTATGATCTTTTGTTATTAGCTATAGTTGATAAGAAAGCACCTGAATTAGTTCAAGAGTCTATTTATAAAGCTAAACAGAAAAATATTCCATTGATTTTTATTAATACAAATCCTGCTAATTTAGATTTGTTTAAAGAATATTCAAAAACCCTTGCTATAAATACTGATTCTATCCAAGCATCTATTTTACAAGGAAAAATGATTGTTGATGAATGGAATAAGAAGGAGAAACTTATAGATAAGAATGGTGATAACATATTACAATATGTTATGTTAGGTGGTGAATCAGAAAGTTTTGCAGCAATAGTACGATCAAAATATTCTATTTCAACAATTAATGCTTCAGAAATAAAAACACAAGAACTTGCAAAAGTGTCTGCTAATTGGAATTCAGAAACAGCTGAAAGTGCAATATCTCCATTATTTCTTAAGTATGGTGGCAGAATTGAAGCTATAATCTCAAACAATGATTCTATGGCAATAGGTGCTATTAAGGCACTTCAAAAGTATGGATATAATATGGGGAATAAAGCAAAGACTATCCCGATTTTTGGGATTGGGGGAGTGCCAGAAGCTCAAGAGTTAATAAAAAAAGATTTCATGACTGGTACTGTTCTGCAAAATACTAGATTACTTGCAAATGCTCTTTATATTATAGGAATGAATTTAGTTTCAGGTAAAGAGCCTCTTGAAGGTGTTGATTATAAATTTGATAAAACAGGAAAGATAATTTTCATACCATTTGAAGCGTATGTAAAAGCAACTACTTAAATATCAAATTTCTTGATTTTTTGAAATCTCAATATTGAAAAAAATAATGATGTTTGTATTTTTAATAAACTTGGATATTATTATATTTATTACACAAAATATAGTTGAAAGGTGGGTGCTTAATGAAGAAAGTTATTATTCTATGCTTAATTTTTTTATGTTTATTATTTAATAATTCTGTTAATGCAATAAATCCTCCGCCTTCAAATGTATATACAGAGGGAATTTATAAAGTAAGTGATTTAAACATTTCAACAGGTAATCTTTATACAGTTCAAAATTTATCAAATGATAATGTACTTGTACAAGTTTATGATGAAAATAAAGAAGTACTACAATATATGAGATTGCCACCTTCTTCAAGAAAGATTAGTTTGCTTCAACTAAAGCCTGATTATCGAATTGTAATACTAGGTAAAGGAGATATATTTATTTCTCCAGGCTGATATTTACAAAAGCATGTTCTGAAATAAATTTAATAAAGAAATTACTTTTTCACAACAATATTGAAAGGTGGTTGTATGTTCATGAAAAAACTTATGGTTTTATTTTTAAGTTTCTTATGTGTATTTATATTGCTTAATATTAGTAATCCCATGGCTGCATTTGCTCAAAATACACTTAAACAAGGGATTTATAAAGTAAGTGATTTATCTATTCCAAAAAGTAAATTTTATACTATTCAAAATTTTTCAAAAACTGATTCTTCTTTTATAGAATTTTTTGATGAAAATCAAAAAATTCTACAGGCTGTACAATTACCCCCTAATTCATCCAAATATGATGTAATTGCCTTAGAACCTAATTTTACTATTGTGGTGCTAGGTAAAGGTGAAATATCTATAGATTAATGAACTCAAAACTGTTAATGCTCTTAAAAATTAAATTATAAAAGAAAAAGATAGAATTTATGTCGTTGCACATAAATTCTATCTTTTTAAACTACATATTGACTATAAAAATGTTACTATTGTTTTGGGATAAAGTAAAAATGCTTAATAAATTCTTAGGTATGACACCAGTCACTCCAAGATGTTTTAAAATTATCGTTATTCTCTTTGCAATATTGATAGAATTGTTTTAAAAAGTCAGATCTATTTTCATCTCCTTTTTTGTTTCCTTCAGCATCTTTTTTTAATATATCAGATCCTCCTATTAATACTTGACGTTTCATTATATCTTCAAAACTTACTTGTTTTGCATTATGCATCATGTCGTACATTGCCATAAAAGTGGTAGTTCTTCCCACACCACCTCTACAGTGGAAATGGACCCAAGTATTGTTATTAGATACTTTTCGTATTTCTTTTATAAATAAATTTACTTGATCATCTTTAGGTTTTAAATGGTCTGTTACAGTAATTCTTAAATAGTCTATATTTTGAGATTTTGCCAATTCTTTTTCTGTCTGAACTTTTTTAGGATTTGTGATTTCAGGAATGGTGTTAACAGATTTGCCTTCTGCAAGTTTATCAAAGGCAACATATTTATCTTTTTCTATTTTTTCTAATTTATCTTTTTCATCTTTTATAATATCATCTCTATCTTTATTTATGTTAGCTTGGTCCCTTTCCCCATACCAACTTATGCCCATTCCATCAATAAAACCA
This sequence comes from Clostridium sp. SHJSY1, assembly GCF_031626875.1. Taxonomy (NCBI): domain Bacteria; kingdom Bacillati; phylum Bacillota; class Clostridia; order Eubacteriales; family Clostridiaceae; genus Clostridium; species Clostridium sp. SHJSY1. The sequence continues at coordinate 34,485 of NZ_JANDMF010000047.1, read as the reverse complement.
TGAGTTTCTTGCCTTAAATCCACATCTATGATATTTTTGATTTCTTTATTAGCTTTAAATTTGTCCTTTATCATTTTAAGACTATTTTCACTAAGAGCACCACTTCCTGATTCATTCAAGTTTGATAATCCTTTTAAATTAACATTGCCTACAGATTCTTTATTAATTTGATCACTAGACATTCTAAAGTTTTTAGGTAATACGTTCTCGTTATCTTTATCTATTATTAATTTTACATTATTATTATTATTATTATTATTATTATTATTATTTTGTAAAACTTGAGTGCTAGTAGATGCTAAAACAATATTATTAAGTCTTTCTGGCTGTAAACAATATGCACCTGCTACTAAGCCTGTAATAACTGTCACGCTTACTAAATATTTTGATTTATTATTCATAATTAACAACTCCTCTGTTCTAATACCTTTATAGGTATTGTTTATATTTTTAGCTTTATTTTCTAAAATAATCTAAGCTATTAGTAGATTATATAATAAGTTTATATAAAATAAAACATATTTATCTAAAATATGCTAAATTATTAATAGGTAAACGTTATACAAATTCTGTTTGTTTAACTCAATTAGCATTTGTTTTAAATTTATTTGCGTTATAAATTCGTAATAATGTAAAAAGTTGTTTTTAGTGGATATATTTTTATTATGATATTTACAAAATACAGTAGTTTATGTAAAATTTAAGATAGCTCAGTAAAAGGTGGTATAAAATGGACAGTATGATTCCATTGGTAATAATTTATTTGCTATTGGGAGTAATAGGAGCATATTTGAAAAATAATATATTTAATCATAAAAATAAATAAAATCAATTCATGTACAAGCAAGTGTAGGAGATATAGGAAGGAGTTTTATAATGAATAAAAGAAAAGTTATTATTTCTATTTTAGCTTTAAGCATTTTATTAAACTTACTTTTGGCTGTAGAGATTTATAATAAGAATAATAAAAAAGACTTATCTAAAGTATCTGCAGATAAAGTATCAGTAGATAAACTATCAAATTCTGATAAAGAGAATTTAATGGGAGATTTATATTCTGTTAAAGATATTAGTGAGGATAGAAAAAAAGAAATTGCTAAAAATTTATTTGAAGAATACATAAATAAAAACTCAACTGATTGGCAAACAGTTAAAGATAAGAAGCTGAATCGAAAGCCATTACCGACATTTACAGACTATAGAATTACTGATGTTTTCTTTATTAAAGAGAGTGGAAACAAGTTTACTGTTGATATTATCTATGATATCCAGTACACAGATGAAGGTAAACAGTGGGTTGCTGGTGATGGAGAGCTAGCTGAAAATAATTGGGTACTAAAAAAAGATTTCTTATTAGATATAATAAAATATAATGATAAATATATGTTGTCGCAGGTTTATCATTAGTAGTTCTAAAAATATAAAATACCCCTTATTGTGTATAGTAATTTTACAATAAGAGGTGTTTTTTTAGTAGCAGTTAAATTTAAAACTACTTATATTTATTTAATTCATTAAGTCTATTTTGCATTTTATCATTTATACTGTTTTGAATTTTTTCTTCATCCTCGGCAAGTTTTTTTATATCTTTAATATATTCATTATATTTATTTACATCAGCATCAGTTTCAAATAATAGTTGGTTATTTCTAATAATGTAATTTCCTTTAGCAGAAAGCATAAAGTTCAGTATTTCATTAGTTTTAGAAAGCAAATCTTTTTCAATCTTGAAATACTTAGTTGTAATATCACGATTTTCAACTTGTCCATCTCTAAAGCCATTTATGAAATCTTTCTTAAAAGCTTTTGGTAATTCTATTTTTGGAACACTAGTATTTAAATTGGCTACAAGATTGTTGTATTCAGTTTCATATTTATCAAAAACACTTAGAGAATTGTCTATTTTTTTCTTTGCATCACTGATTTTTTCTTGGCTACTTAAGGTATCAAGGCTTAATATGTTTGCAAAATCAACAGAGCTAAGCTCTTTGGTCATATTAGCTGAAAGATTATTAATTTCTGTTCCATAATCTTTTATTAACTGTAAAAGAGGAGTTAAATCTCCATATACTGATTTATCAAAAGTCTCACCGCTTATATCTTTCTTAGCAGCTATACTATTGCAAATGCTAACTAATTTAGCTTCAGCAGCTTTATTCATTTCAGCTTCTTTTTTAAAAGTTTCAATGGTACCTGCAAGTGATGAAAAAGTACCTAAAATGTAAATTATAGAAAGTCCTAAAAGAACTCCTTTTTTCTTAAAAACATGCATAGCTAATAAATATAAGATTACAGCAAATACTATCCCCCATATAATATAACCTATAGAAATACCTATATTATAAGCATCATAGGCGTTGTGTCGGAACTCAATAAAAGCATGGAGACATGATATTAGAAAACCAAGCACAAAAAATATTATAGAAAATATAAAGAGTGGACCTTTTAAATTTTTAGTTTGATTGGGCTCAAAACCCAAATTATCATTTCCGTAAAAGTTGTTGTTATTGTAATTGTTGTTGTAATTGTTAAAGTCTTTCAATTAAGCATTACACCCCTTCCGTTGGGTATTATAGCATTTATTTTCATAATATACAATTGGATAAAACAGGAAGATAAGAAACGCTTTTTAGGAGGTTTATAAAAAAATAGACTCCAACAAATATTTAATTAATTATCTGTTGGAGCTTATTATATAATAATCCTTTTTGCTTAGTAGCAGTAGAACGTGAAATGTTTTTTAATTCAGCATAAGATTTTAATGTATTACCTCTAAATATATTAAAAGCTAGAAGCTCTTTTTCAGAAGAAGTTAATTTATCAATTGCATTAAAAAGTTCAGTGGTATTTATATTAAAGAGTAAATTATCTTCTATACAATTTGATTTATTTTTATCTAAAGAGCTAAGATCTCCATCAAAAGTAAGAGTGTTCAACCCTTGGACTTGATTATTTTTGATGGATTTTTTTATAAGAGCATACATTGAGTTTTTTATTGCATTAGTAGCATAAGCTACAAATCTATGTGATTCAGGATTGTATTTGTCTAAAGCATGAAGGAGAATGATATAGCATTCACTTTGAACATCTTCAAAATCATATCTGTCTATGTAGGTTTTCTTTGAGAAATTTATAATAAAAGGTTTGAATTCATTGATTAGTTTTTCTTTTGATGTTTTGTTTCCTGATTTTGCTGATATGACTAGGGATTCTATATAATTGTAGTCCATATATATAAACCTCCTTATTTAGATAAATTAGGGTTAACGAGTGAGCAGCGAGTAGGGGTTGCTACTCACTCAATGGGTTGGAAATTAATTTGTAATCATTGTACAACTTTATAATACTATATTCAATAAAATATGTCAATAAATAGCAATAAAGTTAATTGTTTTTTATATTTATAAGATTTAGAGGCTCAATAATGAAATGTAAAATATAAAAAGAAGGTAGAAAATAAGATTTTTCTTACTTTCTACCTTAAAACTGAAAGGATTATACCAATGTTAAACTCATATATAGTATTTTACAAACTAATCAAGTCATTCAATGTAAATTTTACCATAAGTGTAAATATAGTTCCTAAAGGCAGTAGAAAGGGGTTTTAGGAGATAAGATTTAAATATTAATGAAATTTTTCAAGAAATAATAGGGAGTTTACAAAATTATTATAAAAATGTAAATAAAAATGCTAAAATGGTTATAGATAGATGTTAATCATAAAATTAGTGATGAGAATACATATGATTAGGAATATTAAAACATTTATATATATGGAGGGGTTTATGAAAGAATATATGGTAGATAATGAAAGGAATAAAATGAGGTATCATGATTTACCTGGTGAGGATACACCAATATTATTTATTCATGGATTAGGCTGTGCTGGGTCTTTTGATTATCCCGAAGTTGCAGCACAAACTGATTTAATTGGGCATAGACGAATATTAATAGATTTGTTAGGAAGTGGATTTAGTGATAAACCAGATAATCATTTATATACCATTAAAGAACATATAAACTATTTGCAAAAGTTTGTAAAAGCCATAAAACTTAATAAGTTCATTATTTTTGCACATAGTTTAGGTGGACCTATTGCACTTGGACTTGCAGATAAATGTAGAGACAGTATTGAAACAATCATTCTTAGTGAAGCTAATTTAGATAAAAGTAGTCCAGGATCATTAAGTTATGAGTTTGGAACTTGTCAAGAAGAAGACTTTATAAATAGCATATTTGATGAAGCTATTAATGAAAATAGTGTTGAAAATTCTATGTGGTCAGCTACACTATCAGTTTGCTCTTCCACAGCAATTAGTAGAATTTCTAAGTCAGCAGTTGAAGGTGGAAATCCATCATGGCGTGAGATATTATATTCATTGCGATGCAAAAAAACATTTATTTTTGGAGAAAAATCTTTGCCAGATGATGATAAAACTGAACTAGAGAGACATATGATAAATATTGAAATTGTAAAATCAGCTGGACATTCCATGGCTTGGGAAAATCCGAAGGGATTATCAGAAGCAATTAAGAAAGGGATACTTTATGCACAAGGTTTATAAGTTTTGAAGAACAATAGACAATTTTCTAGTATGTAAGTAAAATTATAGGTGGGATTGTCCACCTATAATGCTCAATTCTTTCATTTTTCCTTCTTTGAATAAATATTCTGTTTTCAAAAGTGAAGTAAGTCTTTTTGGTAACTTGCAACATTTAGTCTAAAAACATTCCTTGTTACTAAATATATCAATAAACTTTAGCAAAGATTTAGACATAAATTTATCTTTTCGGTAAATGAAAACCGTTGGCACATTTGCACATGGATCTTGAATAGAATGATATCTAAGTGTTCCATCTTGAACATATTTTTCTACCACAGAGACTGGAAGTAGACTCATGCCTAAACCGGAGCATGCACTGGCAATAATTGCTCCAAGAGAATCAAATTCTATGATTTTGTTTGGTATTAAACCCTCATTATGTAGCAACTGCTCTAATGTTTTACGATAAGAACATCCAGTAGGAAATGTCAACAAGGTTCGAGTTTGAATATCTTTGATAGATGATATCATGGGATGTTCAGTATCTGTAATTAGTACCAAGTTCTCTTCACAAACTAGTTTTTGAATTAATTCAGGATGGTCAATTGGGCCTGCCACAAAAGCTCCATCTAAATTATATTGAAGAACCTCATTAATATTTTTTTCAGTTGTTCCTGTTTTTAAAGTCAAATCTACATTGGGATAATTTTTATGATATATTGAAAGCATCTTTGGTAAGTGGACTGTTGCCATTGTTTCCATAGATCCGATACATAAAGTGCCTTGAGGAGTAGTATCATCCTTTATGGCACAAGTAGTTTCATTTATAAGGTGAAATATTTTCTCACTATATTTAAGTAGCATTTGTCCTTTATCTGATAATGTAATCCCTCGATTATGTCTATAAAACAAAGAAGTTTGTAGGTAAGCTTCTAATTGCTGAATTTTATTGGAAACATTAGACTGTGCATAGTTAAGTTCTCGAGCTGCTTTTGAAATACTTCCCGTCTCAGCAACCACCTGAAAAATTTTTAATGCTTGTAAATCCATAAAGTTCCTCCTATGACTGAAGTCTCATTACTAAAATCTTGATATCTCTATTGAGGATGGCAAGTATCTATTTTTTGTATTATAGCATATAACCAAATAAATGTATAATAATAAATATACTATTGTAGAAGGTGCTGATATAGTAATTTTTGAAATTGAGTTTAAAAGAAGAATTTATCATGAAATGTTTATGATATAGATAGGAGATTATAATATGACAACATATAGTTTTATAGAAATAGAGAAATTAAAAATATTTTATCGTGAGGCTGGAGATCCAAGTAAACCAGTAATCTTACTGCTTCATGGTTTTCCATCTTCAAGTCACATGTTCAGAGATTTAATACCTATATTGGAAAAAGAATATCATGTGATTGCTCCTGATTATCCTGGCTTTGGAAATACATCATCACCTGATAGATTGCAATTTACTTATACATTTGATAATATAACTAAAGTTATTGAAGCCTTTGTTGAACAGTTAGGACTTACGAAATATTCACTTTATGTGTTTGATTATGGTGCACCAATTGGTTTTCGTTTAGCCATGCATCATCCAGAGCGAGTGACTGCAATAATCAGTCAAAATGGGAATATTTATCATGAAGGTTTGGGCGAAAAGTGGGCAGTTAGAGAAGACTATTGGCGAAATCCAACAAAAGAAAAAAGAGAAAGCTATAGAGTAGCTTTTGCACCAGAAACTATTATACATCAATATGTTGATGGAACACAGAATAACAAAGTTTCCCCAGATGGGTATACTCTTGATATTGCATATATGTCTCAACCTGAAAATGATGAAAAACAATTAGATTTAATATTTGATTATCAAAATAATGTTGAGCTGTATCCACAATTTCAACAGTATCTTCGTGAATATCAATCACCATTATTAGCAGTTTGGGGGAAAAATGATGTTTCATTTATTTTAGCAGGTGCTAAAGCTTTCAAGAAAGATTTACCTAATGCTGAGATTCATTTATTAGATACTGGACATTTTGCATTAGAGACACATGCAGGTGAAATTGGTAAATTAATCCTAAAGTTTTTAAAAGGCATATATTAGATTGATATATTGAAGAAATTAAAATAAGTAATGAAAGAATTAGATTTTTGGAGGTACAGAAATGAAAATAGGTTTTTTTGATTCAGGTATTGGAGGTATTACTGTATTACATGAGGCTCTTAAAATATTACCAAATGAAGATTATATATATTATGCAGATACATTAAATGTTCCATATGGAAGCAAACCAAAAGATGAAGTTAAAAAGTATATTTTTAATGCTGTAGACTTTATTATTAAGCAGGACGTTAAGGCTATAGTCATAGCTTGTAATACAGCCACAAGCATAGCAATTGAGGAATTAAGGGCTAAATACAATATTCCAATCATTGGTATGGAACCTGCTGTAAAACCTGCTGTTGAGAATAATGAAGATATAAATAAGCGAGTTTTGGTAACTGCTACAGCTTTAACTGTAAAGGAAGAAAAATTACAAAACCTTATTACCAAGTTAGATAAAGAGCGTGTTATTGAATTATTACCTCTTCCAGGATTAGTAGAATTTTCGGAGAGACTTGAGTTTAATGAATCAATAGTATTACCTTATCTTAAAGAACAATTACTTAAATATGATTTAAGTAATTATGGAACTATTGTTTTAGGATGCACTCATTTTTCTTACTATAAAGATATGTTTAGAAAGTTGTTTTCGTCAAATGTTAATATAATAGATGGAAATTATGGGACTGCAAAAAATTTAAAAAGAATTTTGAGAGAAAAGAATTTATTAAATGAAGGTAGTGGGAATATTACTTTTTATAATACAGGATTGAAGGTTGAAGATAAAGCTGAGTTAGATAAATATAACAGATTATTTAAAAGATTGGATATCATATATTAAATAGTGAAAAGGTAAATGTGTAATGAAAAGACTATTAGTGTAATATATGTAGCTGATGCATATACATTATGAGGTGTTCTACCTGTATATTGGAAGTTGATAGATAATGTGTTTTCAATGGAGATAAATTGTAAACTAATGTTAAAAAACATGTTATAATTAATCCATCATGATAAGTAGTGATTTATTGGAGGATATAATGTTTTCATATGATAATATTCAAAAATTTAATGAAACTGAAATTAGGATATATAAGTTTATTGTAGATAATGGAGAAAAAATTCCTTATATGACTATTCGAGAATTTGCTGGTGCGATTCAGGTATCTACATCAACAATACTTAGATTCTGCAATAAATTAGACTGTGATGGATATAAGGAATTCAAAAAAAGGTTTAAGAAATATGTACACCAAATTCAAAAAGTACCACCTCAAAGCAATTTGGCTGAGCTATTACATTACTTTAAGAAAACAAACACTAATTCCTTTGAGAAGAAAATAGAAGAAGGTGCACATTTCATTAGAAAAGCAAAAACGATTATATTTATAGGGTCAGGTTCATCTGGTGCACTTGCCAAATATGCAGCAAGATATTTTTCTAATTTAGGAAAATTTTCCATAGGATTAGAAGATACTTTGTATCCAATTACAAAAGATATGGAATCTGCTGTTGTAATCGCACTTTCTGTTTCAGGAGAAACAAAAGGGGTTATAGAGTTAATAAATCGGTTTAAAATTAATAAATGTAATATTTTGAGCATAACAAATCAATCTAATTGTACTATTTCTCAAATATCAGATTGGAATATTTCGTATAACATGGATATACATAAAGCTAATGGTGGATATAATACTACCACACAGGTGCCAGTATTATTTCTCATAGAGGCATTGTCAGGAAGAATATGAATTTTGAAACATCTTGTTACTAGCTATGTAACAAGATGTTTTTTATACTATGGATAAGGCATACTAAAATCTTTAATTTATTTAAACTGGGTTTTGAAAGGGGGATAATATGAAAACAGAATTAGAAAAATGTATGGCAGGAGAAATTTACAACTGCCATGATGAAATTTTTTTAGAGTTTAAAAATACAACAAGAATATTACTTAAAAAATATAATAACCTTCAGTATGATTACAAGGAAGAAAAAAGAGAAGTTTTACAGAATCTTTTTGGCAGTGTGGGTACTAATGTTTCAGTGGGTTCTCCATTTATATGTGATTATGGATGCAATATTTATTTAGGAAATAATGTATCTATTAATATGAATTGTACCTTTGTAGACTGTAACAAAATCATTATAGGCAATAATGTTCTAGTTGCATCTAATGTACAAATTTATACGGCAACTCATCCAATAGAGCTCAAAGAGAGATTAACACCAAACTGGAGTATAGAAAGTGAAGAATATTTTTGCCATACATATGCACTACCTGTTACTATTGGTGATGGATGTTGGATTGGAGGAGGTGTCATTATTTTGCCTGGAGTAAGTATTGGAAATGGCTGTGTTATAGGGGCAGGTAGTGTTGTAACAAAGGACATTCCTGAAAATAGTGTAGCAGTTGGAAATCCATGTAGAGTAATTCGAAAAATTAATGGGGAATGCAAACATGATTAAAATGGTAGCATTTGATTTTGATGGAACAATAGCTGACACAATTCCTATGTGTATTGAGGCTTTTAAAAAAGTCATATCACCTTATGCAGGACATGAGTTAACTGAACATGAGATCCTTCAAACATTTGGACTGAATGAGATAGGAATGGTTAAAACGTTTGTAAAAATAAATTATAAGCTTTAATCACCGCAATAACAGGTGGTTAAAGTTTTTTATTTATTGAAAAATAAAATTATTAATATGATCTTATGGTAAAGAGGAAGATTTTTGAGAACTTTGTTGCAATTATTTTGCTATTTGGAATATTTAGGAGAGGAGGAACAATAATATATGGTATATTCATAAATTTATGGGGGTAAAGGTATTGTTTGTATTTAATTACTCAGAAGGAGCATCATTATTAAGTGTATGGGGTGTTTGGATAATAGTCTTTATAGCACTCTTTGGCTTCAATGAAGTTGCTAGAAGATGGAAATACGTTGGCTTTTTCTCATTTGTTATCTTACCTATAGTACTTTCAATATTGTGGTTTACTGTATTAAAAGATTCAACTTATACAGATTGGTTTCATTTAGCAAAGGTATATTCTTCAGCTGCTGGATGCATAGGTTTTTGGTGCATAAGACATGTTAAATGGAAAAATAAAGCCACAGGCAAGGAGTGGAAACTATCTGATAAGAAATGGGCTCTTTGCTTTCCACCACTTATACTTGCAATTAATATTTTAGAAGCAGTAGCACGAGATTTTCAAGTTGGCATACAATATGCTGGTGGTGGTGAATTAGTGGACCAAGCTATGTATGTTCTTGGTGGTCCCTGGAACATAATGAATGGTATAGCGGGTATTATAAACATCATAACTATAACTGGATGGTTTGGCATTTGTATAAAAAAAGTCACAACTAAGGACGGCAGTAAGGATATGCTTTGGCCTGATATGCTTTGGTTTTGGATAATAGCTTATGATTTATGGAATTTTGCTTATACTTATAACTGCCTTCCAGGACATGCATGGTATTGTGGGTTTGCTTTGCTATTAGCACCAACATTATGCCATTTTACAGTAGGAAAGGGAGCATGGCTTCAACACAGAGCACAGACTCTAGCGATTTTTTGCATGTTTGCACAAACTTTTCCAGACTTTCTTGATAAAGGAGCTTTTGCAGTTGCATCTACCTACAATAAAGTACCACTATTTATATTTAGTTTCCTTGCTTTAGCTTTCAATGTAGCAGTATTAGTTTATATGATTTATAAGGTTGTTAAGACAAAGAAAAATCCTTATCTTGGAGAGCTATATACAGATTTATCAGAAAGCAAGAAAATAAAAGAACTTTCAGAAGATACTAATATCTAAGAATATTAATGTTATAACTAGCTTTTTAAAGTAAAAAACAAAATTATATGAAATGGGGAAATATTATGGATAATTATAAAGTTCTTGAAATTAAGCAAAGGGTTTTTGAAGATAATGATAAACAAGCGAATTTCCTTAGAAAAGAATTAAAAAAGGATAAGACTTTCTTACTAAATTTAATGTCCTCACCAGGGTCTGGGAAAACAACAACCATTTTAAGAACCATTGAAGCTTTGAAGGATGAAATGTCTATTGGAGTATTAGAAGCAGATATTGATTCAGAAGTAGATGCTAGCACTGTTTCTAAAACTGGTGCAAAAGTTATTCAGTTGCATACAGGAGGAATGTGTCATTTAGATGCTGATATGACAAAACAAGGCCTTAAGGGACTTGGAACAGAAGGAATTGATTTTGCTATCCTAGAAAACGTAGGAAATTTAGTGTGCCCAGCAGAATTTGATACTGGTTCATCAAAGAATGCCATGATTTTAAGTGTTCCAGAAGGAGATGACAAGCCGCTAAAATATCCTTTAATGTTTTCTATAGTTGATGTTTTATTAATAAACAAAATAGATGCGGTAAGTATTTTTGATTTTGATTTTGAGGCAGCAAAAGAAAATGTAACAAAATTAAACCCAAGTATTAAGGTTATTCCTATCTCTGCTAAAACAGGAGAAGGAATTGAGGAATGGGCTAATTGGATACGTCAAGAAGTTAAGGAATGGAAGGCTGAATAATATTAATGGGAGGCATTATATAATGGTAAAGCAAAAAGTGCTTGAACTTGCCAATAAGATTAATTCTGGGATTACTGGTGGAATAATAAAAGTAAAACCAACGGACCCAGAATATAAAATTCTTGATCCAGTAGTTACAGATGAAATGGCTGAAGTAGCACTTCATTTGGAAATTCGTAAACCCAAAAGTTTAAAAGAGATATCAACCCTTTGTAAAAAACCTGTGGAGGAAGTAGAAAAACTTCTACTTCAAATGGCTGATGATGGTGTCATAAAAGTAGAAAATGATAATGGGGAAGATAAATTTTTCCTTGAGCTTTTTGTACCAGGTGTTATGGAGTACATGGTGTCGAATAAGGCAAATGTTGAGAAGTTTCCAATAATTGCTCGGTGCTTTGAAGAATATACAAGAAAACTAGGAGGATTAATGGCTGGCAATATTCCAATAGGATTGGGAGTAATGAGAGTTATTCCAATTGAAAGTGCTATTGAAGGAGATACCAGAAGAGCTTCTTATGAGGAAATTGCTGATTTGCTTAATAAGCATGAAACTTTTTCTGTTACAGATTGTGCCTGCCGTACATCTATGAGAATTATTGGAGAAGGCTGTGGACATACAGTTGAGGATATGTGTATTCAACTTGGAAAAGCAGCTGAATACTACATTCGTACTGGAAAAGGAAAAAAGATTAGTAGAGAACAAGCAATCGAAATATGTAAGAGAGCTGAAAAGGAAGGGCTGGTGCATTCAATACCAAATCTTTCAGGACCAGGAAAATCATTAGCTATTTGTAATTGCTGTGGATGTTCTTGCTTTGGACTTAGAAATGCTAACCTTTATAAAAATCCTGATTGGTCTAGATCAAACTATGTAGCACAAGTTGATACAGAAAAGTGTGTTGCCTGTGGAGAGTGCGTGGAGAACTGTCAAGTTAATGCTTTAAGACTTGGACAAAATTTATGTAAGGATCATAAAACAGAAGTTAAAAAGGATATAGACAGGCCATTTGATACCTGGTGGGGGAAAGATAAATGGGATATTGAATATCGTCATAGAAAAGTTGTTGCTGACACTGGAACAAGTCCATGTAAATCAGAATGCCCAGCTCATATAGCGGTTCAAGGATATATAAAAATGGCATCTCAAGGAAGGTATAAAGAAGCATTAGAGCTTATAAAGAGAGAAAATCCCTTTCCAGCAGTCTGTGGACGTATTTGTCCAAGAAAGTGCGAATCTGCTTGTACAAGAGCAGGATTGGATGAACCTCTTGCAGTTGATGAGATCAAAAAGTTTATTGCAGATCAGGATTTAAAAGCAGAGCATCGATTTGTCCCTGAAAAAATGACAAGTATACCAGAAAAAATTGCTATAGTTGGAGCAGGTCCTGCAGGACTTACTTGTGCTTACTTCTTAGCTGTTCGAGGCTATCAAGTAACTGTATTTGAAAAGCAAGAAAAGTTAGGTGGAATGTTAACATTTGGAATACCATCCTTTAGACTTGGAAAAGAAATAGTTAATTCAGAAATTGAAGTTTTAAGAGATTTAGGAGTAGAATTCAAAGTCGGTGTTGAGGTAGGAAAGGATATTACCATTACTTACCTTAGAAAAGAAGGCTATAAAGCATTTTATTTAGCAATTGGTGCACAAGAAGGAAGAGGCTTGGGGATAGAAGGTGAAAAGGCTGAAGGAGTAATAACTGGAATAGACTTTTTACGTAAGGTAAACTTAGGTGAAGAGTTGAAAGCAGAAGGACCAGTTGTTGTAATAGGAGGGGGAAATGTTGCTATAGATGTTGCCAGAACCGCTGAAAGAGTTGGTGCAACACAGATAGATATGTTCTGTTTAGAAAATAAAGAAGAAATGCCTGCGCTAAAAGAAGAAATTGAGGAAGCTTTATCGGAAGGCATTACTATCAATAATTCTTGGGGACCAAAACGAATCATAGTTGAAAATGGAAAAGCTATAGGGGTTGAATTTAAAAAATGTGTATCTGTATTTGATGCAAATGGAAGATTTAGTCCTAAATTTAATGAAAATGAAACAAAGATTGTTAAAGCAAATTGCATACTAATTTCAGTGGGTCAGGGTATGGATTGGGGCGGATTGCTAAATGATTCAAAACTAGAGTTAAATCCAAATAAAACAGTAAGTGTTAATGATATAACTTACCAAACAAGTGAAGCAGATGTGTTTGCTGGTGGAGATATTGTTACAGGTCCTAAGTTTGCAATAGATGCAATAGCATTAGGAAAACAAGGTGCCATCTCAATACACCGCTATGTTCATGATGACAACCTAACTATAAGCCGTGAAAGAGAATATCATGCACTAGATAAAGAAAGCTTAAAGCTTGATGGTTATGATCGTCTACCAAGACAAAGAGCATTTCATGTAGAGGGAAGCAAATCAAAGGAAACTTTTATTGATTTACGTACTACCTTTACGGAAGAACAAATAAAGGAAGAGACAAAGCGCTGTCTTGGCTGTGGAGCTGTAGTTGTAGATCAGTTTCAATGCGTAGGATGTGGCGTATGTACAACCAAGTGTAAGTTTGATGCAATATCACTTATAAGAAAATATAATGAATCTGGTGTAGAATTTAAGGACATGAAAGCAAAAGTTATTAAGCATGTAGTTAAGCGTTCAGGAACTATTGCAGCTAAGAAAGTAAAGAAATCAATAAGTTCAATCTTTTCAAATAAAAAATAAGTAGTATAGTCAGTATTTTATGGCTGGCTTTTCTGTACTTTCTACTTTTAAATGAGGTGATTAAAAAATGCATGAAGTTGGAATTATGGTTGAGGTAGTTAAAACAGTAGAGAATTTTGCTAAAAAAAATGGAGTTACAAAAATTCAAACCCTAGTACTACAAATAGGTGAGTTATCCTCAGTCGTTCCTAGATATATAAAAGCCTGCTATCCAGCGGCTGTAGATGGTACAATGCTTGAAAATACAGAATTGAAGATAGATGTGTTGCCAGGTAACGGGATTTGTAGAGAGTGCAATAAGGTATTTAATATTATTGAGTATAGGAGTAAGTGTCCAAAGTGTGGAGGTATACATTTTGAGGTGTTAGGTGGGAAAGAGTTTATGATTAAGGAGATTGTTGGATGTTAGCCTTACATTTTCGCATTTGGAAGTGTTACAGAGAATCCCATTACAAATAAGTGAGTTTTATAGCCTTAACCATTGATTTAAATTGGTTAAGGCTATTTCTATAAACACATATCATAAGAAATAATTCATTTACAAAATATGGTGTGATAAAGTTAGGAACCAAGCTTGAGCAATAGATAAATAGAAATTTGACAGATTATTTATGATTTATGTTATAATTTTTTTGATTGAAAAATGAAAAATATAACTGATAAAGAGGTATAAGATATGATAAAACCAATTGTAAAAGATGTGTTGTTTTTAGGACAAAAATCAGAACAAGCAACTAAAAATGATATAGTAGTAATTGATGATTTAATTGATACATTAAGAGCAAACTTAGAGCATTGTGTTGGATTGGCTGGAAACATGATTGGAGTAAAAAAGCGTATATTGGTATTTACTGTAGGTAACTTTATTGTACCTATGATAAATCCAGTTATATTAAAGAAAGAAAATCCTTATGATACAGAGGAGAGTTGTTTATCTTTAATTGGATTTAGAAAAACAAAGAGATATGAAATGATAGAGGTGGAGTATCTTGATAGGAATTTCAAGAAGCAAAAGCAAGTTTTTACTGGATTTACAGCACAAATAATTCAACATGAAATGGATCATTTTGAAGGGATGATAATCTAATTGAATAATTAAAAATAGAAATATTGTTAAGATTTATATTACTCATATATCATCTTTCTTTTTTATTTGATTATACTAATACTGAGTTTTTTTATGAATAGATTAATTAAAGAATGAATAATATCTATCAAAAATAATTGAGTTATCAAATAATAAATGAAACAATCTTATCGTTTATAGCCTATTTTCTTTATATGTATTGACTTGTTTATATATATCATCTAAATTTTAAATATACTTCATATGAAGAGAACCAAAATTGGAATTTAATGAAGATATTAAGTAAATTTAAATAAAAAATAATTTATTAAGAAATGTGGTGATTATATTGCTTAACTCATTAGATATTAAAAGAAGAAGTGAAATTGAACAATTAATTCGGACAAAGGGAAATATGTCAATTGAAGAATTAGCCTATGAATTTAATGTATCTATTAAAACTATTAAAAAAGATTTAACATCATTAGAAGATAATACTATTAATGATAAAGAGTGTTGTGATATTCTGATATCAAGTTATTTAAAAAGACACTTCAATGATAGATTATTAGAGAATATAGATAAAAAATTTAAAATTGCTAAGAAAGCAGTCGAAATGATACCAGAAAAAAGTGTTGTTATCTTAGATTCTGGAACTACTGTTCTACAAATTGCTAAATTATTAAACTTAAAAAATAATCTAGTTATTGTTACAAGTTCTCTAATTGTTGCAGAAATTTTGGAAAACTCTAATAATCAGCTCATTGTAATTGGTGGCGAATTAGGAAAGAAAAGCATGTCTTTTGTTGGTCATTTGGCAAATCAAGCTATAGAAAGTATACATGCAGATATAGCATTTATAGGGTGTGATGGATTTCATGCAGATGGTCCATGCTCTGGCTCATATAAAGAATTAGATGTTAAACAAAGAATTATTGAAAATTCTAAAAAAGTTATTTTAGTAACTGATAGTTCGAAGTTCAGTATAGATGGTTTATATAGATTTGCAACTTTTAATAAAATTAATCATTTAATAACTGATATAGATGTTAAAGAAGAGCAACTCAAATTACTTTCAAAAAATATTCAAGTTTGGAAAGTATAATAATGAATAAAAGCTTATGCTTTCATCACCGAATGATTGCATTATAAGGCATCCAAAAGCCAACCGTAGGTACGGTGTGTTTTCACACTATAAGGTTAGTTTTTGAGTGCTTTTTATTTTACCAAAGTAAACATCTCTTTCATTAGTTTACATTACTACAATATCAAAGCGTATGTTTTGCAGCAAAATGTTTTATCTAACACTAAAAAGCCCCTTAACCCATGCATGAATTTACAAGTTTACAGGTTCTATTTAATCCCAATAATATAAAAATGTATACTGGTGCGAATGAAATTAATGTCCCATGAAAATTTTTTTGCAAATTTATGAAGTATATATGTTTTGTAGACAAATTGTGATAAAATACGATATAACTTGAGCTAACAAAATAATTATGTAAAAAAATAAATTAAGTGATATATAATTAAAGACGTTTACAAGTGTATACACGAGATATTCACAGGAGGATGGTTATGGAAGAGTTACTAAACTTATTAAAAGTAAACCTTTGTAATTGTGTTTTAAAGGATGAAGAGATTATAAAGATTAGAGATTACATTGAAAATGGTAAAAATGTTTTAAATTTAAATGAAATTTATCAGTGCAATATGAAAGATACCTTTAGAAATCAGTATAACATAAAGGAAGATTTTTGGGGGTTGATGGACAGCTTTATAGATAATGAAGAAGTTTTTAAAAGAATACTTAATGTATTTTTTGCTATAGGACAAGAAAGCTTTTTGGGAATGGTGTACAATAGATTTTATTCTACATATGAGGCTTTAGAATATCTAAAATCTATGGATAGCCAGGAAAGGTTACTATTATGGATTCTAAAAAAATATGATAGAAGCTTAATTAGAGAAATCATTAATATTTCAGAAGCTATGGTGGCTAAAGATAAGTTAATAATTTCAAAGACCTTTAACATAGCAGATAATACTTATATAAAATTAATTTTAGCTATTCTAGCTGTTGGGAATTCTTATGAATTGTCTGAGGATGCAGAGAAGTTTGTAGAGAAGAATTTACAAGATAATGAAAATGTAAATATACACCTAGAATATAGACAGACAAATTTAGTTCAATTATTATATTATGCACATGAAAAAAGTAAGGTGTTAAAACAAGTTATTAGCAATATGGTGAGTTTTAGTAGCTATGGAAGAGGGATATTTAATGAATTGGTGAAGTTTGCTAATGTGGAGGATGCTGAGAGTAAAAGTTATGATATTGCAGAAAAATTCAATATAGATAAAAAGTTATATATATTGAGATTAATAGAATTGTATATTTTGAATGAAGATAAAAAAGCACTAAAGGAAATAAAAGATAAAATAAAAGAAATACCATTAGTTTTTAAAGAAACCTTGGATTTTATTAAAAAAAGTAAGGAAGTTAGGAATAATTTTGAAAAGGCTGAAAGACTTACTCTTGCCTTATATATATATCAAAATTCTGGAGAAGTTGAGGATTTTGAAGAATTTAAGTATGAAGTAAAAAACTATTTAGGTGGATTTATATATAATTTTAATGGTTTTGATGAAGTAACCAGACTAGAAAAATCTAAGATTTTAGAATATGTTATGGAGAATAAAAATCAGGAATCCATAGATAATTACTTTACTAGAGTTGAAAAGGGAAGATGGGATGGGTATTCATTGCGTTATCACGGATTTTGCTTGGAATTAATTTATTCAATGGAAAACACTAAAGAAATTATATATAGATTTTTATACTTAGTGCTTAATGCTGAAAAATATGATTTAGCATCTTCAATTGTGTGCAAATTAGTAAAAAGTCAGTCTATGAGTTATATAAGTCTTGCTAAAAAACTTTTAAGTTTAGGTATAAATGAAAGACATTTAATTTTAATGGTTGATGAAGCTTTAAATCCAAAAGCTGAGGAATATTTAATAATGTTATGTAATGAAGGAAATACAGAGCTTATAAAAATTATAGGAGATTTAAAGGTTGAATCAAAGGAGGTTGTGCTAGAAGCGATTTTCAATGCTAATAAGGAAAAATACTCTAAGGTTTTAGTGAGAAGTTTATCAGATGATTCCAAGATTATTAGAGATAAGGTTGCAGGTCTCCTTAGTGAGTATGAAGAATGTAAGGAACAAGTTTTAGGAGTTCTAGCAAGTAAAAAGGCTGTTGTTAGGGAAATAGCTGCTAAAATTTTAATGAATTTTGATATGAGAAAATTTACAACAGAAATTGAAAATTGTGCTGAAAAAGAAAAAAATGCAAAAGTTAAAGTTTTGCTTCTAAATATTGTAAATGCAGATTGTTTAGACAAGGAAATACTTCAAAGTGCCGATACTATAAGTTGTTATTGCAGTGAAAGACTTAAGAAAACTTCTTATACTGCTCCAGAGTGGATTCCAATAAGTGGACTACCAGAGGTAAAGTACGAAGATGGACAGGCATTATCAAAAGATGTAATAACTTATTTAATAAGTAAATACTCTCTTGAAAATGTAGTAGAAAGAAATCTCACAGCAGAAAAGGTAATAGAGAAGTGCAATAAGGCTGATTTAGATTTACTTGGAAATGATATTTTAAGTATTTGGATTAATAATGGTTCAGATACAAAGCAGAAATGGGTGCTGGCTTTAGTTTCAGCAATTGGAGGGTTCAATGTAGTAAATACTTTGAAAACACAAATAGATGCTTGGTCTAAAGGTGCAAGGGGTGCTATTGCTTGTGATGCTGTAAAAGCACTAGCCTTAAATGGCAGTGATGACGCTTTAATAATAATAGATAACATAGCTAGAAAAGTGAAACACAAGCAAATAAAAAAAGCAGCAGCAGGAGCCTTTATAGAAGCAGCAAAAATTCTAAACTTAACAGAAGATGATCTAGCAGATAGAATAGTACCAGATTTAGGTTTTGATAAGAGAGGGGAAATGGTCTTCGACTTTGGAAGCAGAAGTTTTACTTTAAGTCTAGGATTGGATTTCTCCTTAAGAATTATAGATAACAATGGTAAGGTAACTAAAACTTTGCCAAAGCCAAATAAATCTGATGATGAATTAAAGGCAAAAGAAGCTTCAGAGGAATTTAAAGCACTTAAAAAGCAAATAAAAACTATAGTTTCTACTCAAAGTTTGAGACTAGAAATGGCACTTGCAGTTAATAGATTGTGGAAGAAAAATGATTGGGAGAAGCTTTTTGTAGAAAATCCTATAATGCATAATTTTTCACTTGGTTTAGTATGGGGTGTTTATGAAGATGGGGAAATAAAGGATACCTTTAGATATATGGAAGATGGTAGCTTTAATACGAAGGATGAGGAAGAATACGAAACTTTAGAGGATTCTTTCATAGGTCTTGCACATCCATTAGAAATGGATAAAGAAACTCTTGAAAGCTGGCAACAGCAATTTGAAGATTATGAAATAGTACAACCATTCCCTCAACTTCAAAGAAAGACTTACAAGATAACTGAAGAAGAGCAGGAAATGAATAATATAGAACGTTTTGCTGGTACTAAAATTAATGGACTTTCAATGGTAGGTAAGCTTATGAAAGCAGGTTGGTACAGAGGTTCTGTACAAGATGCTGGTGGGTATTATCAGTTTTATAAAGAAGATAGCAAAATAGGCATTGGAGTAGAAATTCAATTTGATTACCTTGGAGTTGGCTATGAAAATGAAGAAACCACTATTTATGAATTAATTTTTTACAAAGCTAATACAGTAGAAAGAGGAAGTTATGTATATGATGAGGTAACTGATGAAAATACTATTTTACCAGTTAAGGTTCCAGAGCGATTTTTTAGTGAAATACTTTATGATGTAGACAAGGCGTTAGAAGCTAAAACTGGCTTTGTAGATAATTGGAGAATGAGGCGTTAATTTTAAAAGATAGAGGAGTGTAAATAATAATGATATTGGAACAACATTTAACAGAAAAAATAATCAATGTGTTAGTAAGTTTAGATTTATCTTATGAAGTTACTGATAGTTTTAAAGAATATGTGGAAGAAAGCTTAGGAGAAGAAGAATTCTTTAAGAAACTTCCTACTATAGATATGAAACAATTAAAGCCAGAAGAGGTAGAGATAATAGTTAGTGCCTATCGTTCTTTAGTTAAGCATAAAGCTGATGATTATTTATCAAAGTACTTAAGAACACTATTTCAAATGGGAAAAGAATCTTTATTTTCTGTTTTTGATGAGATAGGCTATTATAAAGGGGCTTCTTATTATAGAGATTTTCTAAAGTATGGCTTAAGCCCAGAGTTTGTTATAGCTTACTATGCCACATCTATTACTAAACAAGAAAGGACATTAAGCCGCGACTTTATTTTGTTCTATGATGGCCTTTATGAAAAGTATAAGGATTCATTTTCAGAAGCAATTGAGATGAGTAAAGCAAATGAACAGGCTATAATTGCAACTTATTTAGCTTATAAGGAAAATAATGAAGAATATATCCAGTGGTTAGAAAGAGATTTGCTTGAATCAATAGGAAACTTATTCGATAATCACATATCTGAAATACAGGTAGGAGCTATAACTAAGTATTTAAAAGGTGAAACTCCAGATTTAGAAGAAATAGTGGAAATTATAAAAAGTGATAGCAAATTAGTTTTAAACCTTAATAAATATATATTCAGATTTCTAATAGGAATTAGTAGCACTATATATGTTAACTCTGAAGTGTCAAAAAGATTTATTAAGTTTGCTGTTGCATTTGATTATAAAGAGTTCTTTTATAATTTGCATAACTCTATTAAGTATAATAGTTATAATATTATGTCCAATCTTGTTGATGCACTTCAAATTAAAAGAGAATTGTATATTGCATGGCTTGGAGAATCAAATAGCTTTGCATATGACTATACCTTTGAAAAAGAACTAAAAAAAGAGGTGAATAAACACAGGGAAGAATTTAAGAAAGCTACTTCAATGTGTTCTGGTGTTAATAAAGTATATATGGCTTTTCTTCTTTGGGTAAAAGGAGAAGGCTATGAATTTATAAATGATGCAGAAGATATTTTTATACATGAATTTTCTTCATTTATGAATAAGTATGATATTGGAAGAGATGTTTATGAAGACTTTATACAATACTTAGAAGGGAATGCTTCTTTTAGTGATATAGATAAATCATTAGAAGGCTTATTTAGGAAAATAAAAATATATGAGACATCTTTTAACTTTTCTAAAATTCTATTCTGGTTAGAGGGTGAATCTCCAATGTTCTCAAGGGCTATGGACATATTTATTACCATAGGAAATTCAGATATATTAAGAAGTATATATAATGATTACCTTAAATACAATGGCAGGAATCTATCAGATGATGATTTGAATTCATATATAAAATTATTAGATAGTTGTGGGGCTTCTGTTAAAAACTATATAAGCTATTTAGGAAGCTGTGCTTTTACCAGTTATGTTGGAAGTAGTTTACACAACCAAGCAATTAGCATTATGGAAAAGATAATTGAAACAAAAGCTGAGGAAGTAATAGAAAATATATCCAATTGTGATGCTGAAAGTAGAAAAGGTATTTTAGAAATGTTAAATAAAACTCTTGAAGAAACTAAGAGTACAAAAATTCTTATAGAGTATTTAGGAGATTCTTCAAAAGTAGTAAGAGAAACAGTGGTAAAGATTCTAAGTTCAAGAAAGGCAAATCATCAATTGGTAATACCTAGTTTAAGCTCTAAAAAACAAGCTGTTAGAGAATCAGCAGTAAAGATACTTTTAAATAACAGTGATGAAAAGGTTCTGGAAGCATTAAATAAAGCATTAGAAGTAGAGAAAAGTGAAAAGATAAAAACTATTTTAAGACAAGCTTTATCTTTAGAAAGTACTCTAGAAGAAAAGAATGAAGAATTAGATATTCTAGAATACTGCAAGCAAGGTTTAAAGGGAAATAAAGTAGCAGCTTTAAGGTGGCTTGAATGTGATACTTTGATAAAGGTAAGGTTTAAGGATAGTGAAGCTTATGCAGAAAATGAAATTATAAAATATATGCTTGTATGTTATTCCTCATGTATTGAAATTGGAATAAGTAGTGATGCTTTAAAGGTAGGAGAACTTTTAAATAAAAAGGACTTATCAAAGCTTGCCTTAGAGGTTCTACAAAGATGGCTAGATTTAGGTGCAGAAAGTAAGAAGAAATGGGTGCTTTCTTTTGCTTCAGTTTTTGGGGATTATCAAGTAATTAGTTTGCTTAAAAAGAAGATAGAAGAATGGCCTAAGAATTCAAGAGGAGCAATAGCTAGTGACGCAGTTAGATCTCTTGCTTTAAATGGAAGCAATGAAGCTTTAATAATAGTAGACAATATATCTAGAAAGTTTAAATTTAAGCAGGTTAAAACTGCTGCAGCTTCAGCTCTTAAATTTGCAGCAGAGCAAATGGGAGTAGATATAGAGGAGCTTTCCGACAGAATAGTTCCAAATTTAGGCTTTGATATAAGAGGAGAAAGAGTTTTTGATTATGGAAACAGAAAATTTACTGCCATCCTTACTCCAGAGCTTACTTTAGAGATAAATGATGAAAAGGGTAAAAAGCTAAAAAGTCTTCCAGCTCCAGCTAAGAAGGATGACGAAGTTAAAGCAAAGGAAGCTTATACAGAATTTAAAAACTTGAAGAAACAGTTAAAAACAGTAGCAAATATACAAGCTATTCGTTTAGAAATGGCCTTGTCCAGCAATAGAAAATGGACTAAAGATTCATGGATAAAACTTTTTGTCCAAAATCCTATTATGCATAAATTTGCTATAGGTCTTGTTTGGGGAGTTTATAAAGATAATTCTTTAGTAGATAGTTTTAGATATATGGAAGATGGTAGCTTTAATACTAAAGATGAGGAAGAGTATGAATTAGAAGATGAAATGATAATAGGAATTATTCACCCTATTGAATTAAATAGTGAAGACATGTCTTTGTGGAAGGAACAATTTGAAAACTATGAAATCAAGCAGCCATTTGAACAGTTAAATAGAGAAATATTTACTGTTACAGAGGAAGAAAAGAAGAATAATACTGTGGAACGTTTTGGAGGCACTATGTTAAATGGTTTATCTCTATTAGGCAAGCTAACAGACTTTGGATGGATTAGAGGATCTATTGGAGATGGTGGAGTATATTATGGTTTTTATAAAGAAGACAGCAGTTACAAAGTAGAGGTTGGACTAAATTTCAGCGGTGCACCTGTAGGCTATGAGAATGATGAAGTAACAGTATATGATTTATGTTTTTACAAATTAGGAACCATGTCAAAGTATGCTTATATAAATAAGAAAATACAAGAACAAAATGTAGTGGAATTAGAAACACTGCCTAAAAGATTTTTCAGTGAAATTCTTTATCAAATAAATAAAGCCTTAGTTTCTAAAACTGGAACTAATGATAAGTGGAGAGAAGAGAAATAAGGAGAAATTAATGTGAGTAAGATTAGTGAATACATGGATAATATGCTTAAGATATATGGTGATAAAGTAGAGATAACTAAAAGTACCTATGATGAAAATACTTTGTTATTGGCACCTGTCGCTTTAAGAGAATTTTATGCTGAATATTCAAAGGTGGATTTACCATTTGGATATATATATTCTATTGAAAATTCCTTAGAGGATTCAGAAGCTGAACCTTTCAAAAGTGAAGGGTGGTTTTCCTTTGGCTTTGATGGATATTTTTCCTTTTGGCTGTGTTCATTTATGCCAGATAATGAAGGCTTATCATTTACATCTTGGGATCATGACAGTGATACAGATATAGATGGAGCCATATATAAGAATATTATAGAATTTTTAGAAGCTATGAGATCAGAATACGAAGAAAATAAAGATGAATGGGACTAATTAGTTTTTAACTTATGTAGGAGTATAAAAACAGACCTTATGATAGTGGAGGAAACATGATAGTTAATAGAGATATAGAATTAACATACAAAGAATATAGCTTGTTGGAAAGATCTTTAAGGGGAGATGTTTCGTTATCTCAGAGGTTACCTAGAAATCTTCCAATGAGCAAAAATCAATTAATTGAGGAATTAATAGAGGAAATAAGTGTATATTCTGAAGGTGAGTTTGAGGTTTTCCTTTCTGATGGAGATTTGTTTGCAGGACACTGCATTATAGTAAGTGGAAATATAAATGGAAGTTTTGAGTCAGCAACTATTGCGGGGTAAAAATAAATAGCTGGGGGAGTAATATGAGTAATTATCCAATAGAAATAGAAAAGTTTCATAATACAATTTCAAAGTTAAAGGGTATTGTGTCAATAGAAAGTGGCATAGACAATTTAGAAGGTGTAGATGACTTCTTATTACAAACATCTCAATTTTCACATCTGCCACATGCAACTCTTTTACGCACAAAGGGTGGTCTTAAAAATGAAATCCTTATACAATTTGAATTTAGTATTGATAATTCTTTAGATAGTCTTAAAAGTCTTGAATTTCTAGCTTGGTTTGTTAGGGATAGTGCTAGAGGTGGCACTAAAATTCAATTGAGACCATTTGCCCTGCCACCAGTAACACCAAATGGCAGGCAACTTGGAACAACTTTAAAATTCCACATAGATCTATTTGTTGATGGTATAGAGGAAACCTTAGATCCAGCATTCAAGAAAATAGATGAGCTTAATAAAAATTTGAATTTATTTATTGTGATGTATGATATTCCAGTTGTGTAATTTAAGTACTAAAGCAATTGATATATAAAGAGGAGATATATTATGGATGAAATAAAAGCATTAAAACCTACCGTTGAAATATTATATGCAGATGAGTTAGCTGCATTAGAAGCTAATGATGAGGGACCTAAACCAGCAAACTGGAGATTATCTCCTAAGGCTGTGAGAACTTTTATTTTAGGAAGCAGTAAGCCTTTAAAATTAAAAAGAAAAAACGTTAATATAACTAAGAAATTTTATGGAGATGATACTCTTATTGAAAGATGTATTATAACATTAGCTGGAAACAGAGGACTTATGCTAGTGGGAGAGCCAGGTACAGCTAAAACCATGTTAAGTGAACTATTATCTGCAGCTATTTGTGGAAGTAGTACAAACACTATACAAGGAACTGCAGGAACTACAGAGGATATGATTAAGTATACCTGGAACTATGCGCTACTTTTAGCTAAGGGACCAGTTAAGGAAGCCTTAGTGCCTTCTCCTTTGTACATAGGTATGGAAAAGGGAATTATAACTAGATTTGAGGAAATAACTAGATGTCCAGCAGAGGTACAAGACAGTTTAATCAGTATACTTAGTGATAAAGTTTTAAATATACCAGAGTTTGGGGAAGAAGGACTACTTTGTGCCACACCTGGCTTTAATGTTATAGCTACTGCCAATACCAGAGATCGTGGAGTTAATGAAATGAGTAGTGCATTAAAGAGAAGATTTAATTTTGAAACTGTATTCCCAATAAATGATGTTTCTTTAGAAGCTAAGATAATAGAGGGAGAAGTGGAAAAGCTAATTAAGAATTCTAATATTGATATGGAAGTGGACAGAGATGCAGCAGAAATTCTTGCAACAACCTTCCATGAATTAAGAGAAGGAGTATCTGCAGAGGGGAGCAGAATAGACAAGCCTTCAGCAGTAATGAGCACTGCAGAGGCAGTATCAGTTTATTATCAAACTCTTATGAGTAGCTATTACTACGGGGATTCTAAAGTGGATATGAGTACTATGGTGCAAAACATATTAGGATCTGTACTTAAGGAAAGCCGTGAAGATGTGGATAAGCTAAGAAGTTATTTTAACATTGTAGTTAAAGGTAAGAGTACAAGAATGGGTGGTAACTGGAAGGCGTTCTATGAAGCTAAAAAGTGGATTAAATAAAGGTGGAGTTATTTATGGGTAAAAATATAGACAATCAAATAAAGTATTATGTGAAAAAAGCCTATGATTTAGAAAGCAAGGTAATGTTTTTCCCAGTAAGACACCACAGTCCTGCCTGCAGTTTTCATCTTAAAAATGTGATAGACAGTTATAAACCTGAAATTATATTAATTGAAGGACCAGCAGAGGCTAATAAGGTTATACAGTATATAGCTCATGAAGAAACTAAAGCTCCTGTTTGTATTTACTATAGTTACTTTGATAGAAATGGACTTATAGAAGAAAGCAAGGAAAAGTACAGGTGTTATTATCCTTTTCTAGATTTTTCACCAGAGCTTTTAGCCTTAAGAGAAGGTAAAAAGAGAGAGATAGTCTGTGAGTTTATAGATTTATCCTATGCAGAAATACTTATAAATAGTAAGAAGTTAGAGGTTATGGGAAAGGCTGAGGAAAAGAATACTTATAATGATGATTATTTAATGAAGGAAAGTGTTTTTATTAAAGCAATTTGTGAAAAGGAAGGTTGCAGAAACTACAATGAGCTTTGGGAAAAGTTATTTGAAATAGATGGACTTAAAATAAGCACAGAGAAGTTCATAGAAAATATGATATTTTCCTGTTATCTATCTAGAGTAGGCTATAGTGAGGAAATGCTTAAGGAAGATGGTTGCTTTGCTAGAGAAACCTTTATGAGTATGAAAATAAGGGAAGCAGTAAAAAAGTATAATAAAGTTTTGGTAGTAAGTGGAGGTTTTCACACTTCTACACTTATTGATGGACTAGAAACTAATGATGAAATAAAGCTTCATAATATAGCTGAAGCTGATACTGGAGTATATGCCATGGCTTATTCCTTTGAGGAAAGTGATCAATTAAATGGATATGCCAGTGGAATGATTCATCCTGCTTTTTATCAGCGAGTTTGGAATAATATTGAGAAGCAGGTGGATAAACCTTATGAAGAAGCTGTGCTTAACTTTATTGTACATACAGGAAAACATATAAGAAAAAATTATGGAAATCTTTCTACAGCAGATGAAATAGAAGCTTTTAATATGGCAATGGGACTTAAATCTTTAAGAGATAAATATGAATGTGGAGTTTTTGAGCTTAAGGATGGCATAACTTCTGCTTTTGTAAAGGGGGAAATGGATGCAGAATCACAGGTTTCTTTAAAGTATCTAAGAGAAATACTTACAGGGAATAAAATAGGAAAGCTTTGTGCCTTAGCAGAAGTTCCTCCTATAGTACAGGATTTTAATGAATTGTGTAAAAAGTTTAACATAAAAACCACTACTTTAGAAAATGGCGTGCCCCTTAGTATTTATAAGAGTAAAAAACATAGAGAGCAAAGTAAGTTTTTTCATATGATGAAGTTTTTAGATACTAACTTTTGCTTTATGGAAAAGGGACCAGATTTTATTAGAAGGAAAAATACTAATTTAGTAAGAGAAGTATGGAAGTACAAATGGACTACTAAACTTCAAAGTACTCTTATAGAACTTTCTATGCAGGGAGGAAGTTTAAAGGAAGCAGCAAATTCAATACTTACAAAAAGGTTCATATCCTGTGAGAATGAATCAGGAGAAGCTTCACTACTTTTAATAGAAGCTGCACTTATGGGAATTGAAAGTAGTCTTCAAGGTTTGCTACCTTCCTTTGGAGAAATTTTAAATGGAGATGATAATTTTATTTCTATTACAAATTCCTGTTACAATTTAAATTTTTTGTGTAACGCAGAGGATTTACTTAACATTCATATGGAAGAAATACTGCAGGAATTTTTTACTACTGCTTATAACAAAGCTGTTTCTCAAATAACTAGTTTGAATACTGTGGACTATGATAATGAAAATGAAGTTATCTCTAAGCTAAAAGACATTTATCATATTTCTAATAAAGTTAATTTTGATAGTGAAACTTTAATAGACAGCTTAAATGTGCTTATTTCTAAGAAAGACTGTAACAGTGCAGTAGAAGGAGCAGCCTTAGGAATATTATATGGATTAAATTCTATTTATTCTAAAGAAGTGGCAGATAAAGCAGTACAGTATCTCTATGGAACAGGGGAAAAGCTTATGAAGTCAGGAAGCTTTTTGAAAGGACTATTTTCTACAGCTAAGGATTTATTGCTTGGGGAAGAGGAGTTGCTTAAAGGAATAGATAACTTCCTTAGAAATATAGAAGAAGAACACTTTATGACACTTCTTCCTGATTTAAGATTTAGTTTTACTTTCTTTAATCCTGGAGAAATTGATAGCCTTGCAAAAGAAGTAGCCAAAAAGTACAGTACTAATGAAGAGGATATTCTATATGAAAATGCCCTAAAGGAAGAGGATATAATCTTAGCAGTATCACTAGACCAATATGCAGTGGAGCTTTTAGAAAAGTGGCAGGTTTACAAGAGGAAGGACAAGATATGAAAGAAGATTTAATTGGTTTAAATAGATGGAGATTAGTACTTGGAAAGTTTGCAGAGGACAGTATAGAGTTCTCAGAAGACAGTAGCAATTATTCAGAGCTTAGTGATTTATTAGAATTCCTATATGATAGGGATTATGATGAAGAGAGAGGAATAAGAGCAGATGGTCAAAGAGGTGGAAGAGGAAGCTCAAACCTTACAGTGCCTTCATGGATAACTAAAGTAAGAACTTTATTTCCTAAAGAAACAGTGGAAATATTAGAAAAGCATGCCCTTGAAAAATATAATATGAAGGAGCTTTTAACAGATAAAAAGGTACTGGAGGCTATGGAGCCTAATGCAGATTTACTTAAAAATATACTTCAGATGAAACATTTAATGAAGGGTGAGGTTTTAGATACTGCCAGAAAAATAGTTAAGAAGGTAGCAGATGAAATAACTAAAACCTTAGAAAATGAAGTAAAGCTGACAATCATGGGAAAAGTGGACAGAAACAAAAGAAGTGCTGTAAAGTCTGCAAGAAACATTGATTTTAAAAAGACTATAAGAGCTAATTTAAAAAATTATGATAGAGAAAAAGAGAGGATAATTGTAGATAAAGTTTATTTTTATGGCAGAGTAAGAAAGTACAACCCATGGAACATAATAGTTGCAGTAGATGAAAGTGGCAGTATGCTCTCTTCTGTTATTCACAGTGCCATAATGGCAGGAATATTTTCAAAACTTCCTATGCTAAAAACCAGCCTTTTCATTTTTGATACAGAGATAGTTGATTTAACCTCTTATGTGGATGATGCAGTTCAAACACTTATGAGTGTTCAGCTAGGTGGAGGAACTAACATAGGAAAGGCTTTAGGTTATGCAGAAAAACTAATAGAAAGCCCTTCTAGAACTATAGTTGTAATGGTGACAGATCTTTATGATGGTTATAATTACAATGTAATGTATGCTAGAGCTAAGGCAATAATTGAAACAGGGGCTAAGCTTATAATTCTTACAGCATTAGATGATAAGGCCAATAGTATGTATGATAAGAAAGCTGCAGCTAAAATGGCTACACTCGGAGCAGAAGTTGCAGCAATGACGCCAGGAGGATTAGCTAAATGGATAGCAAAGATAATTTCTTAAGCAAGTTAAAATCTTATATTCTTTCTATTAATGATGAATATCTTATAGGGGTTACTAATAAGGGCATATTTAATAGAGCTTCAAAGGACCTAAATTCAGGTGCTGCTGTAAAAATAACAGTAGAAGAAGAGGCTGTAAAATGTGAACTGCCAGATGGTAATGTATGTAGTATTAATGAAGATATACAAGCCTTTAAGTGTAGCTGTCCTTCAAGAAGTATTTGCAAGCATACAGTGATGAGTTATTTATATGTAAAACAGCATATGGATGAAATCTTTGGAGAGTCATCTTCTTTAAAGGAAGCTCCTGATGAGCAAGAGGAGTTTCTTCAGGATTATTCAGAGCTTTTAAATATAAATTTAAAGAGTATAAAGACTGCTTTAGGGGATAGAGAATTTGGAAACCTAGTTAAAAGAATAGAATTTGGATTAAAGGCTGAGATAAAGGAAGGAGCTCTTCTTCAGGTGGAATTTGAAGGGGAGGAAACTGTAAAGTTTATTTCTGTTAAGGGAGAGGAAAAGAAAGATTTATCCATAAATGATAGTAGCATAGTTAATAATTCTTTGTGTAGCTGTAAAAGTAAAGAGCTTTGCAGACATAAGGCAGAATCAGTAATCCATTATGGTCTTTACAAAGGAAGCATAAGTAGGGAAGAAGTTATTTCTTTAATTAATAAGGATAGGATTATAAGTAGGGAAGAATTAGAAAGCTGCATAAAACAAGTTAGAAAAACCTTAGAGGAAATATATTTTACAGGCCTTGCTAGAATTCCTGAAAGCTTTTTAGATAAGTTGGAACAGTTATCAATTATATGTCACAACAGCGACATTCCTAGCATGGAGAAGAAAATAAAATCACTTCAAGGAAAGCTAAAACTGTATATTAGTAAAAATGCCTCCTTTTCTTTAGAAGACTTTAGATATTTGTTACAAAGTATTTATGTTTTAACCATGGCCATTGAAAATTGCAGTGATGAAAAGACTTTGGGAGAATTAATGGGAGAGCATAAAAGTTCTTATTATGAAATTCCTCCAATAGAACTTACAGCAATAGGAGCCAGAAAGTGGACAACAGAGTCTGGTTATGAAGGAACTACCTTTTATTTTACAGCAGAAGGCTTTAACCGCTGGTTTACTTACACATTATCTAGAAATTCAGCTTATGATAGGAAAAACATCTATAGTAGGGAAACTTACCCTTGGGGAATTGCTGGCGATATAGAAAGCTTCTCAAAATCTAGGATAAAACTTGTTAATGGCAAGGTAAATGGAGAGTTTAGATTATCTTCCAGTGAAAGCAGTAAAGGGGAAATAATAGGAGCTACAGATATTCCTAACATATACCTTAAAGATAAAACTTTTAACTCATGGAAGGATTTATTTTCAGCAGTTTCACAAAACTCGGGTTTATTCTTTAATGAAAGAGAAGAAAATTATGATTTATTCCTTATAAAGCCATCAAAGTTTGGAGAAAGTAGCTTTGATAAAATTCAGCAGCTTTTCAAAATGACATTATATGATGAAAGAGAAGAAAGTGTAAGTATTGAGGTTAAGTATTCTATATTTAATAAGAAGCTTATAGAAAAGCTGGAGAGGATGGAAAGAATGAAAAACTATCCTTTTATGCTTTTGACTAGAGTATACTTAGGAGAATCTGGATTTATAGCAGTGCCTATAACAGCCTATTATGAAGATGGAGCTTTAGTGAACTTGACTATATGAAGGGAGGGATTTCGTGGCGAATAATGAAGGCTTAAAGAGCGTGATTGAGGATATAGAAATACTTTTAGATGGAATTTTATTAAGTGGTGTTAGTGTGGTTGGAGAAGGTACTTTGAAAGAAGTAAATAGAATAGCTGTAAATTGTAATGAATTAGGATTAAAGGAAGGTGGAGCTATGCTTTTTAAGCTTAAAGAGGACTTAATGAGGAAAAATCATACTTTGAATTTTGATCTAGATGAATTGGTGAGGAGTCTTGCGCTACTTGGGAGTTATGTTAGCTTGGTGAAGGATAAGATGAAAGGCAAAGATTAGCATCATTCCAATTAAATATAGTCACTTTAATATTAATGATAGGTTAAGAAACCTCTTTGACCACTAGATGAGATTATCTGGTAATCATGGAGGTTATTTTTAATCTGTTTCAGTTTTAATCCATAGATTTTATTTAATAAAGGGTGCTAATTTTTTTGTGTGACAAATTGGTAAATCGTCTTTAAGGTGCTCTGTGCATCTTTACTTCCAAATCCATGTCCAGCGCCTTCAATTAGGAAAAGCTCCGAATTTTTATATACGTTATTTGCCTTGATGGAATATTTAGGATCCACGTTCTGGTCTTTGGTACCATGCATAATAATAACTCTTCCTTTGTAATTTCCAATCTTATTGTACACATCAAGATTATATAAAGTTTTCCAGAATTCTTTCCCTGTGGACATTTTACCAACAGCAAGTGTATCTGGAATATCATCTATGGAAGTGAAATTAGCTCTTGCTGAGTCCACAGAACTAAGTGCAGGAAAACAAAGAATTAACCCTGCAACATCAGGATTTTGAGCTGCAGTAAGTGCTGAAACCAATCCACCAAAGCTCTCGCCCATAAGATAAATTTTACTTTGATCTACCCATTTGTAGCTTTTTACTTTTTTCATCATACATTCTAGGTCGGAAATTTCCGTCAAGTATGTCATGTTTTCGAAAGCTCCGTCACTTTGTCCACGGAGAGAACCTCCACGAAAATCAAAGATAAGTGTAGCAATTCCAGATGCAGCCAGTGACTTTGCTTTATTTGCAAGAAGTGCAGACTGACAATTAAATCCATGGGAGATAATAAGAATTTCTCTTGCCTCTCTGTTATCATCTGGCACATAGAGTGTACCTCGAATAGTCTCACCATTGTTCGCTACTTCAATGGCTGTCTCCTGATAGCTGTACTGTGTTTCAGCTAATGCGCCAGGATTCTGTAAATAACACAGAAATGCCAAAGCACCCTTTCCATGATTTCCTTCATTTATAAGATTACCTACAAAGCATCCAAGAGTAATTAACATGACAGTAACAATAATTTTCCACATTTTTCTCCTTTTTGGTTTTCCTGATTTCTCCCTTTGTCTTTCATTTTTCTTCAAGAACATATTTTATCCCCCTATACAACTGTGAAAAATTTTGCTATCATTTAGGTACAGTTGTTCCTTTTTTAGTTAATTATAGGTTTACATATTAAAAAAATCAATATGTAAATCAAATAGCGGAACAGAAAGGAGATTTTGTTCCTATTATGCGCAGAAAAAATATAGATGAATTATTTATAAGAGATTGTGTTGCTGAAGCTCTAGCACAGTTGGCAAAAGAAAAGTCTTACAATGAGATCAGCGTGGTGGATATATGTAAAAGAGCAGGAATTGGTCGGACGACATTTTACAGGTACTTCAACAATTCAGATGGAAAGAAGGATGTCGTTTTTTATAAAATATCTCGTGCCTGGGGAATATATTCTGAAAATCATCCAGAGAGTATAAAAACGAATTTATCACAAGCTTTAATGAATTATCTTTATGAAGAAAAAGAGCAGTTTATATGGCTTTATAAAAACGGACTGACAGATATTATTTTTGAAATTTTTTATGTAAGTACAGTGATGGATCCAAGGAAACAAGCTCAAAATCTCTACGCTGATGCTTTTCTTGCTGGGGGCTTATTTGGAGTTGTCTATCAATGGGTGAAAGATGGTTTCAGGGAAAAGCCTGAGAGTATAATAAAGCAACTTTCTAAAGGCTCTTTTTAAGTAATTAGACATAAAACCAACCAAAATCTTAGTCTTAGATTTTGGAATGTAAACAATATTGGCTATAAATTAATGAAAAGATTTATAGATGATAATTTTGAAGTAGAAGGAATGTGCCATAGAAGAAGTGTAGTTTGGCTTGGTAAAGTTAAAAGAGATAATTTAAATGAATATGTCAGAGAATTACTTAGGAATAGAAGTATCATTACTAAGTTCAAACATCCAGCAGATATAGTTGAACTAGATTACCTCATAAAAAGGCTTTTAATACATGGCAAAAAAGAATTTGCGATAATGATTATTTATATAACCTGTAGGTAAATAGGAATGCTTTAAATAAAACAAGCTATAAAGGAGAATTTAATTTATGAAATACAAAGTAATATTATTCGATGCTGATGATACTTTATTTGATTTTAAGAAGTCTGAAAAAGAAGCTTTTAAAAATACTATAATAGAATTTGGTATTAATTATGATGAAAATTATCATTTTAATATATACAAAAAAATAAACACAGCTATTTGGAAAGAACTTGAAGAAGGTCTTATTACTCAATCAAAATTGAAATTAGAAAGATTTAAAAGATTAAGTCAAAAATTAAATATAAGTTTTAATGAAAATGAGTTTGCAACTTCTTATATGAATCACTTAGGTAATAATTCATTTTTATTAGATGGAGCTAGTGAACTTGTGGAAGAATTAAGCAAAAACTACATACTTTCTATTATAACTAATGGACTTACATCAGTTCAAGAAAGAAGAATTAAAAAATCTGTTATATCAAAATTTTTTAAAGATATAGTAATTTCAGAAGAAATAGGTGTATCAAAGCCAAATCCAGCTATATTTGAGCATGCTATAAACAATCTTGGTAATTTTAACAAAAGCGAAATTCTTATAGTAGGAGATACTTTACATTCTGATATAAAAGGTGGAATTGATTACAATATAGAAACTTGCTGGTTTAATCCTAATAAATTAGAAAATAAAACTGAATTAAGTCCAACCTATGAAGTTTCTGATTTTAAAGAACTAAGAAACTTATTATTAGATAAGATTTAATTTATTAAGAAGAAATTAAAAAATAAAAGAATTTAACAAAAACTAATCACGAAGCTACTTTCATACATATGAAAGTAGCTTCGTACAGACCGTTGACAAAAGAGATATTTTCATTCCTGAAAATATCTCTTTTGTCTTTACTTTATAAAAACATATAAATTT
>NZ_JANDMF010000046.1:0-42954 GCF_031626875.1 Clostridium sp. SHJSY1 | reverse complement strand
TGAAAGTAAAAATTTATATAATAGTAAGTTCCGAGCCATGCTAAGCATGGTTTTTATTTTTGTATGAATAATTCAGGCTTATTTATTTTCAAATATGCTAAAACTAAATGAGGAGTAAAATCCATATTACAATAATTTTATGAATATTTAATTTAGTATTATTATCTTAAGATGTTTGAAATGAACATTTGAAGATAATATATCAGAAGTTATGGTTATGTTAAATAAAAAAATAATATAAAAAACGCAGAAAAATGGAGCAAAATAGATATAAATTTGAATAATGGATAATAGTTAGGCTTAAATGAAATAAATGGTAAGTTGCAAGAAAATGAAAACGATATATAATAAAAATATAAACAAAATCGAACAAAAAAGAAAATAAACAAACAAAAGCATTCATAAGTGAGCAAAAAGATAGAAGGAAGAGATAAACTTACTTTTCCATAGTACTAAAAATTAAAGTTAAGTAAAGTGAGGTAAAGATGTTAAAAGAGGAAAGACAACAAATAATTCTAGAAACAGTAAATAAGCTTGGAATAATAAGAGTTTCAGAATTAACAGAAAAATTAGAAGCTACTGAAATGACCTTAAGAAGAGACCTTAAATTTTTAGAAGAACAAGGTTTGCTTGTTAGGATTCATGGGGGAGCAAGAAGTAAAGAAAATGTTAAATTCGAAGAATTGTCCCCTAATGAAAAAAGAACATTAAATATAGAAAAGAAAATTGAAGTTGCAAAAATTGCAGCAAGTTTGATAAAGGAAAATGACATAGTATATATTGGTCCTGGGACTACAAGTGAACATATATATGACTATTTAAATGTTTCCTCAGCAAAAATTATAACAAATTGTCTTAGTGTGTTTGACAAGTTTAAAGATGATAACAGATTTGAATTAATATTAATTGGAGGAAGATTAAGAACAAAAACAAGCACTTTTATTGGAAGTTTTGCAAATGATGCTTTGAGTAAAATAAGAGTTAAGTCTGCATTTATAGGTGCAAATGGAATTTCAGATAATAACATAATGACATCTAATGAAGATGAAGGGGTATGTCAAAAAATAATTATGAATAATGCAATAAGTAGGTATGTTATTTGTGATTCAACAAAAATTGAAAAAGAAGATTTCTATACATTATATCAATTAGAAGATGTTACAGCTTTAGTAACAGATTCAGGAATTGACTCAGAAATAAAGAAGAAGTATTCAAGATATTGTAAAGTAATAAATAAGATAGAGGAGGAATAAATTTGAAAATTTTAATAGGTTCAGATAAGGCTGGAATCAAGCTAAAAGGACATTTAAAAGAATATTTATTAAAGAAGGGATATGAGGTAATTGATAAAACAGAAGATGAAGTAGATTTTGTTGATTCTGCGGATAGGGTTTGTAAAGGAATCCTATCTAATGAAGGAGATAGAGGAATACTTATAGATGAGTATGGAGCAGGATCTTTTATGGCAGCTAATAAGCACAAAGGAATAATTTGTGCAGAAGTGTCTGATGAACATTCAGCATATATGACAAGAAGTCATAATAACACATCAATTATAGCAATGGGCTCAGGAATAATTGGAGAAACTTTAGCTGAAGCATTAGCAGATTCATATTTAGAGTCTGAGTATGCAGGTGGAAGACATCAAATAAGAGTTGATATGCTAAATAAAATGTTATAGGAGGAAAAATAATATGAAAATTGCAGTTGCATGTGATCACATAGTTACAGATAGAAAAATTCATATAGTAGAGTATTTAACAGAAAAGGGACATGAAGTTATTGATTGTGGAACTTATGATCATGTAAGAACACATTATGCTATCTTTGGAAAAAGGGCAGCTGAAAAGGTTGTATCTAAAGAGGCAGATTTAGGAATAGTTCTTTGTGGGACAGGCGTTGGGATTTCAGCATCTACAGCTAAAGTTGTAGGAACAAGAACAGCATTAGTAAGAGATGTATCAACAGCTATTTATGCTAAAAAACATTTAAATGCAAATATTATTGCATTTGGAGGTAGGATAACAGGTGTTGGGTTAATGGAAAATATAATAGATGCTTTTATTGAAACAAAATTCCAACCAACAGAAGAAGATAAAAAACTTATAGAAAAAATAGATTCCATAGCTATAAATAAAGATGGACAATTTGGAAATGAACATTTCTTTGATGAATTTTTAGAGAAATGGGACAGAGGAGAATATCACGATTAATAATTAGTTTGAAAGGATGATTAAAGATGACTAGAGAAGAATTAGAGTTAACAACAGTTGAAATAGTAGCTTTTGCAGGAGATGCAAGAACAAAATATATAGAGGCAATGAACGCTGCCACAGATGGAGAATTTGAAAAGGTAGAAAAGCTGATAGAAGAAGGAAATGAATGTATATTAGAAGCTCATAAGGTGCAAACTGATATGATTCAAATGGAAGCCAGAGGAGAAAAAATAGAAGTTGGATTTCTAATGGTACATGCTCAAGATCATTTAATGACAGTTATGCTTTTAAGGGACGTTGTAAAGGGTTTCTTGAAATTGAGCAAAAAATGCAATTAAGTATAAGTCATTAAAAACATAGGATGAGTAAGCTGACAAGTTGTTTTTATTAAATAAACCTAGGGAGGATATTATAATGGGAAAGTTAATTAAGTTAATTGAAAAGATGAAACCAGTATTTGAAAAAATTTCAAATAATCCATACTTAAGAGCTATAAGAGATGGATTTATCAGTTGTATACCTGTTGTTCTATTTTCAAGTATTTTTATATTGATTGCTTCTGTACCTAATATATTTAATTTTTATTGGCCAGATAATATAAATAATATGCTTTGGAAAGCGTATAACTACTCAATGGGGATATTAGCTGTTTTAATGGTAGCTACAATCGCTAAAAGTTTAGCAGATAATTTTAATAATAAATTGCCTAAACTTAGGCAAATAAACCCTATATCAGTAATGATTGTATCTATAATTTCTTTCTTGTTAGTAAGTGTAGATTCTATTGAAGGTGGATTTTCAAGTACTTATATGGGAACTAAAGGATTATTAGCAGCCTTTGTAGTAGCCTTTGTGGTACCTAATATATATAAAGTGTGTGTGAAAAATAACTTAACTATAAAGATGCCTGATGAAGTTCCACATAACATATCACAAACTTTTGCAGATTTAATACCACTAGCTTTATCAGTTTTATTTTTCTGGTTAGCTGATATTGTATTTGTAAATCTTGCTGGAATGAGCTTCAGTGCTTGGATTTTAGAAGTGTTTAAGCCTCTATTTACAGCAGCAGATGGATATTTAGGACTAGCTGTAATTTTCGGAGCAATGGCTATGTTCTGGTTTGTTGGTATCCATGGACCATCTATAGTAGAACCAGCAGTAACAGCAATATATATAGCAAATGTTGATGCTAACTTAAAGTTATTTCAAGCTGGAGAACATGCATCAAATGCTTTAACTCATGGAACATCATATTTCATAGCAACTCTTGGAGGTACTGGAGCAACTTTAATGTTTACAGCATTATGTGCATTTATGGCAAAGTCAAAGCAGTTAAAAGCTGTAGGAAGAACATCTATTATTCCAGTATTATTCGCAGTAAATGAACCAATATTATTTGGAGCACCAATCGTATTAAATCCAATTTTCTTTATACCTTTCATAATTACACCAATAGTGAATGTATGGCTGTTTAAATTCTTTATAGATGGTTTAGGAATGAATGGATTCATATATACTTTACCATGGACAACACCTGGAACAATAGGATTAATTCTAGGAACAGGATTTGCAAAATTATCATTTTTATTAGCACTATTATTATTAGTAATAGATACTGTAATTTACTATCCATTCTTTAAATTTTATGATAAAGAATTACTTGAGAAAGAAGCAGAGGTTTCAGGAGAAGAAGTAGTCCAAGTTCCTGAAGAAACTGTTAAACCAATTCAAAAAGAAGTTAACTTTGAAAGTAAAACAGACAAAGAACTAGCTGTATTAGTATTATGAGCAAGTGGTGCTACAAGTAGTATGCTAGCAAAAGCAATATCAAAAGGTGCAAAAGAGAATGGTGTGAATTTAGATTCAATAGCTATGGCATATGGTCAACATAAAGAGCAAATAACAGATTTTGATTTAATTGTATTAGCACCTCAAATGGCATCTATGTATGATGAACTTAAGAGTGATTGTGATGCAAAGGGAACTAAATCAGCAACAACATCAGGAAAGGAATATGTAAAATTAACTAGAGATTCAGAGGCAGCATTGAAATTTGCTTTAGATTTAATAAATAAATAGAAATACAATCAGGGACTAATTATAGGAGGTAGTGTTAGTAATGAATAAGTTTGAAAAGGATTTTATATTTGGTGGAGCAACAGCAGCATATCAAGTTGAAGGGGCAGCATTAGAAGATGGAAGAGGTCCTTGTGAATGGGATGAATACTTAAATAGACCTGAAAGTAAATTTAATGGAGATATGGCAAGTGATTTTTATCATAAGTATAAAGATGATCTTGAATTATCAAATAAATTTGGAGTAAATGGAATAAGAATTTCTATATCATGGAGTAGGGTAATTTCAGATGGCATAGGTGAAGTTAATCTAAACGGTATCAAATATTATAATGATCTTATTGATGAATGTTTAAAAAATAAAGTGGAACCTTTTGTAACATTGCATCATTTTGATACACCATTACAACTATTTAAAAATGGTGACTGGCTAGATAGAGATAACATAAAGCATTTTGTTAATTTTGCAAAAGTGTGTTTTGATAATTTTGGGGACAGGGTTAAACAATGGGCAACATTTAATGAACCTTGGTCAGTGGCTCAAAATGGATATATAATTGGCAATTTCCCTCCAAGTATAAAGTATGACATAGAGAAAGCTGTTCAAGTTATGCATAATATGATGGTTGCTCATGCAAAGGTAGTTGAGTTATATAAGAGTATGAATTTAAATGGAGAAATTGGAATAGTGCATACACTTGAAGGAAAAGTTCCAATAACTGATTCAGAAGAAGATAAAAGAGCTGCTAATTTAGATGATACTTTAGCAAACAAATTTATGCTTGATGCATGTTTTAAAGGAACATATTCAGAAGAAACTTTAGAAACAGTAAATAGAATACTTTCTAAAAATGATGGAAGACTTATCATATTTGATGGAGATATGAATGTAATTAAATCAGCTGCTGAGAAGATAGATTTTTTAGGAATGAATTATTACTCTAGTCATTTTTTAAAGGCTTATGATGGAGAAAGTCAGATTTATCATAATGGAACTGGTAAAAAAGGAACAAGCATATTTGCCCTAAAAGGTATAGGTGCACGTGTTACAAATCCAGAAGTTGAAACTACTGATTGGGATTGGCCAATATACCCACAAGGCCTTTATGAAAGTTTACTCAGAATAAAGAGAGATTATCCTAACTATAAAAAGATATATATAGCTGAAAATGGAATGGGATATAAGGATGATTTTATAGATGGAAAAATAGATGATACTCCACGTATTGAATATGTTAAGAAACACTTTGAATATATATTAAAAGCTATAAATGAAGGTGTTGTTGTTAAAGGATATTATATTTGGTCATTGATGGATGTGTTATCTTGGTCAAATGGATACAACAAACGTTATGGGTTATTTTATGTAGATTATAAGGATCAAAAGAGGTATCCAAAGAAAAGTGCATATTGGTATAAAAAGGTTGCTGAGACTAAAGAATTAATAGATCCAAAGGAAATTGAATATTAAGGAGTGACAAGGATGATATTATCAACAAGAGAGATGCTTTTAAAAGCACAAAGAGAAGGTTATGCAGTGCCAGCATTTAATATTCACAATTTAGAGACACTTCAAGTAGTTGTTGAAACTGCAATGGAAATGAAATCTCCAGTTATAATAGCTGGGACTCCATCAACAATAGAAGAGTATGCAGGTCCAGATTATGTGAAAGCTATGGCAGAGGTAGCAGCCAGTAAATATGAGGTGCCAATAGCTATACATTTAGATCATTTTGAGGACGTGAATGCAATTAAAAGAGATATAGATATAGGATTTAGATCTTGTATGATAGATGCTTCAAAGAAGCCTTTTGAGGAAAATATAGCAATTGTTAAGGATGTTGTAGAATATGCTCATAAACATGATGCAGTTGTAGAAGCAGAACTTGGAAAGCTTGGAGGAAGAGAAGATGATTTAGTTGTAGATGAAAAAGATACTATGTATACAGATCCAAATGATGCTGAAGAGTTTGTAAAGAGAACAGGGGTAGATTCATTAGCTGTTGCAATAGGAACAGCTCATGGATTATATAAAGGAGAACCAAAACTTGACTTTGAAAGATTAAAAGAAATAAGAAATAAAGTTAATGTACCATTAGTACTTCATGGAGCATCAGATGTCCCAGATGATTTAGTTAAGAAAGCTATATCACTTGGAATATGTAAGGTTAATGTTGCAACTGATTTAAAGATTCCATTTTCAGATGCTGTAAAGGAATTTTTTAAAGAAAATCCAAAAGAAAATGATCCTAGAAAATATATGACTCCAGGGAAGGAAGCTATGAAGAAAATAGTAAAACATAAGATTGCTATATGTGGAAGTGCAAATAGATATTAAAAATATAAAATCTACGCCGTTATAAAAATAAGAATATTAGCGAAGATATAAATATTTTATTGATTAGTGAGTTTAATCCATAAAAGGAGAAAAATTATGATATTAGTTATAAATTTGAATGCATCAGTAGACAAAAGATATGAAATTAAGGATATAAAAAAAGGTCAAGTAATACGAGCAAGGACTGTTGAAAACACCCCTGGAGGTAAAGGGTTACATGTGGCTAATGTAACAACCTTATTAAAAGAAGATTGTATAGCCACAGGATTTCTTGGTGGAAAGAGTGGGGAATTTATAAAAGAAAAGCTTAAGAGTTATGGCATAAAAGGAGATTTTATAAAAATAAAAGGAGAGACAAGAGAATGTTTAGCTTTTATAACAGATGAGATTGTACAAACAGAAATACTAGAACCAGGGCCAGAAGTAAGTATAGAAGAGCAAAGAAAATTCTTAGAAAAGTATAATGATCTACTTTCCAAGGCTAGCATAGTTGTAGCATCAGGGAGTGCTCCAAGAAATATTCCTGTTGATATATATAAGAAGTTAATAGAAATGGCTAATTCTAAGGGTAAAAAGTTCTTATTAGATAGTAGTGGAGAACTTTTAAAAGAAGGAATTAAAGGTAAACCATATTTTATTAAACCTAATAGAGATGAAATAGAATCATTAACAGGAAGAAAAATCACATGTGTAGAAGATGCAATAAAGGAAATAAAGGAGTTTCAAAAAGGTGGGATAAAACTTGTTGCAATATCATTAGGAGGGGAAGGCTCAATAGTTGGATATGAAGGAAAGTTCTATAAAGTAACATTCCCTAAAATCCAAGTTGTTAATCCAGTTGGTTCTGGAGATTCATATGTAGCAGGAATAGCAGTTGCACTAGAGAGAGGATATGGAATAGAAGAAACACTAAAATTAGCATCAGCATGTGGCACAGCAAATGCTGTAGAAAAGGAAACTGGGTGTGTAAAGGAATATATAGTTAATGAATTACTTGAACAAGTTATTGTAGAAGAAATTTAATATATTATTGACTCGCTATATTATAAATTAAGTATATTTTAGGAGGAAAGAATATGTTTAAAAAAAGTATTAGAAGAATTATAACAGGAACTCTTGGATTAGCAATTTTAGTAGGCTGTATAGGTATTGGGGCAACATCAACAACTGTACAAGCTGCAACTTTTGCAAAAGGGGCTGATATTGGCTGGTTAAATCAATTAGAGAATAAAGGGGTAAAGTGGCAAAATGATTCCGGAGTTCAACAAGATGCTCTCCAAATTTTAAAAGATCATGGGATTAACTCTGTAAGGTTAAGGGTATTTGTTAATCCTCCATCAAGTTTTCAGTGGACTAAAAATGATGGATCAACTTGTTTGTTAGGTTATGGTGATACAACTGGAGTAGTCTATATGGCTAAACGTGCAAAAGTACTTGGAATGAAGGTTATGATAGATTTCCATTATAGTGATCATTTCGCAGATCCAGCTTATCAAGATAAGCCAGCAGAATGGGCTAATCATGATTTTAATCAATTAAAAACTGATGTGTATAGTCATACATATTATGTTATGAATGCTTTAAAAAATGCTGGAGTAACTCCAGAGTGGGTACAAATAGGCAATGAAACAAATTCAGGAATGCTATGGCCTACAGCAAGTACTTCAAATTATAGTAACTGGGCTCAGCTAATAAATCAAGGATATGATGCTATTAAAGCTGTAAGTCCATCTTCAAAAGCTATAATTCATTTATCTAATGGAGCTGATAATAGCCTTTATAGAAGTGTATTCGATAGTCTTAAGAAAGCAGGAGCAAAGTATGATGTAATAGGAATGTCATATTATCCATATTGGAATGGAGTTGATTATACTAAAAATATTGATGCTTTGGGTAAAAATTTAAATGATATGGTATCTAGATATGGTAAAGAGGTTATGATTTGTGAAGTTGGAGGACTTGAAACTGATCCTCAGAACACATATAACATGGTTAAAGCAGTAATAAGCAAAGTAAAGGCTGTTCCAAATGGAAAAGGATTAGGTGTGTTTTATTGGGAACCAGAGGCCAATTCAAGTGTTCTTCCAGATAAATATCCACTAGGAGCAACTATTAAAGTATCAAATAATGTATTGAAATTTTCAACAGCTATAGATGCATTTAAATAGTAATTAAATTTATAAAGGACTTTTTATTATGAAAAAGATAATAGAGTCCTTTATTTTATACATAAAAAATGATAAAATATACTGTATTGTAAAAATATTCAA
Source organism: Clostridium sp. SHJSY1 (assembly GCF_031626875.1). Taxonomy (NCBI): domain Bacteria; kingdom Bacillati; phylum Bacillota; class Clostridia; order Eubacteriales; family Clostridiaceae; genus Clostridium; species Clostridium sp. SHJSY1. The sequence goes on along the minus strand of NZ_JANDMF010000046.1, from coordinate 34,051 downwards.
ACGTGAAAATGGGATTTGCAAGGTGTAAGAGGGTAAAAAGATGAATAATCAAATTGGAATAAATGAAGAGAATTGGGATTATAAGGAGTATTTTAATAATTTAGAAGGAAATAGAGTAGCTATTATTTGTGAATATGATGGTAAGAAAACAAATCCATTAGCATTAATGGGGGCAGATATTACTAAATTTGAGTTATCAGAAGAAAAAAAAAGACATGCGTTGAAATTAGCCAAATATGCAAATATATCAATTGAATATATAGTACAATATATATTTGGTATTAATTTAAATAAATATAAAGAATATTTTGATATACTTTATTTAGAAGTTAGAGTATTACATTATTTCAATGATATTAATAAGTTTATGGAGATTCTTTATCCTTTGCTGAAAAATGGGGGGAGAATTGCGTTAGAGGATTTTCGTCCAATAGAACAGGCTGATTCAGAAAAATATCTTATAAAAGAATCTTATATTGATAAAGAATTGTATAAAGGTGATGTAGAAAATAAAAATTATTGTGATAAAAATGGACAAGAAAGAATTACTTTTGATTATTTGAAAATATATACATTAAGTGAGATTATAAATTCAATTCTTCAAGTTGGATTTAAGTTGAAACAATTTGATGAACATCCAGAGTGGACAAATGATAATAATTCAGGACAGTTTACTATATTGGCTATAAAATAGTTCTAAATAAGTATATAATAAAGAAAACTTAGTAAATAACCTGGAGGAAAATTATGTTTAGTAAAGATGAACTTTTAGTAATCGAGGATGCATTAAAAATAGCTGATGCAGAATATATAAGATTAATTGATGAAAATAGAAACAATAAAAACAGATTAGTAGCTTATAATAGAAAGCAAAAGAAATTGTGGCTAGTTCAAAATAAGCTAAAAAAACTTAGTGAAGAAAAATAAGAATTTAAAAACAGAATTAGATTCTTAAATAATTACCTTTTAATAGAATTATTTAAAGTTAGGAGATGATAAAAACTAAGGGGCTCTCCTAACTTTTTTATATTTAGTTTTGACTTAAAATCTATGAGTATAATAAACTTTTTATTAGAAAGACTGATTAGTATATTGTAAAAAAGTTTTTGATGATCCAGTTTAAGTAGCAAATGGTATTTAAGCCCATATAATAAGCAAGAGAAAAGGTTTAGAATTAAGTTGGATATATTTAGCAGTTTAAACTAAGTTTTAGTTTGCTGCTATTTTTTGGGTCATATTTAGGTCATATTGAAATTTTATAATAACTTCACAATATATATATAGGAGTTGTTATAATGAAAATAGAAATTAGATATTATTCAAGGTCAGGAAATACAAAGAAGGTTGCAGATGCTATTGGAGAAGAAGTTGAAGTAATAGCTAGAGACATTACAGACAAGCTTTTAGGTAAAACTGATATTTTATTTTTAGGAGGAGCTTTATATTGGTCTGGAGTAGATAATGAACTTAAGAGTTTTATAAATAATTTGGATAATTCAGTTAAAAAAGTTGCCATATTTAGTACAGCATCAATTGCAAAATCAGCTTATGGAGATATAAAAAAATTATTAGAGGCCAAAAATATTTATGTTTATGATAATGAGTTCCATTGCAGAGGAGAATTTAAGATGCTTCATAGAGGAAGACCAAATGCAGATGATTTAAATCTTGCAAGAAAATTTGCTAGAAGTATTGTGAAATAATAATTTTTATGGGGAGAGTAGGAATGGAAAGTAATTTTAATTTAGCTGAGTATATGAGTAGTGGCATTGAGAATATGGTGAAAGGTGTAATTAAAGCCTCTTTAAAAAATCCTAAAGAAACTAAGTTTATATTAAAGTATTCTTTGTCTGTTAAGGAGGCAAAAAAGAAAAGAGATGCTTTTCAAGAAAAGGGTGAAAATGTCCCAGTATTCTTAATTTCAAGCATAACTAGTAGTTGTAATTTGTTTTGTAAAGGGTGTTATGCAAGGGCAAATAAATCCTGTGGGGAAGGGCTTCAAAAGAAACAATTATCTAGTGATAGATGGGGAGAAATATTTAATGAAGCAAAAGAGATAGGAATACCTTTTATAGTTCTTTTAGGTGGAGAACCTTTAATGAGAAAAGATGTAATAGAAAAGGCAGCAAAAGTAAAGGATATTATGTTTCCCATATTCACAAATGGAACAATCTTTGATGAAAATTATATAAGTTTATTTGATAAAAACAGAAATCTTATTCCTATGCTTAGTATTGAAGGAGATAAAAATCAAACTGACAATAGGCGTGGAGAAGGAACTTATGATGCTTTAATTAATCTAATGGATAGTCTAAATAAAAAAGGAATATTATATGGGGCATCTGTAACAGTAACTAAAGAAAATATTAATACAGTGACTAGTAGAACTTTCTTTGATAACTTATATAAAAAAGGTTGTAGGGTATTAATATTTGTAGAATATGTTCCAGTAACTGAAGGAACTCAACATTTAGCACCTACAGATAATGAGAGGAACATATTAGAGGTAGAACAGCAAAAGCTTAGAGAAGAATATAAAGATTCTATTTTTATATCATTCCCTGGGGATGAAAAATATTTAGAAGGATGTTTAGCTGCAGGTAGAGGATTCTTCCATATAAATGTAGATGGATCAGCGGAACCATGTCCATTTTCACCATATTCAGATACTAATATAGGTAATACTAGCTTGAGAGAAACCTTAAAATCACCATTATTTAGAAAGCTTAATGAAACTGGAATGTTAGTTGGGGAACATGATGGGGGATGTCTTCTTTTTCAAAAGGAAAGTGATGTGAAAGATTTGCTAAACATTGAGTAGTTCATATTTTATTACCATATGGTAATATCTAAATAGAGGATGGTGAACTTAGGATGTTTAGGGTGTTAGTAGTAGAGGATAGCAAAAATATAAGAAAGCTTATGGCTGCTAGATTGGAACAAGAGGGGGATGAAGTAATACAAGCTGAAGATGGAAACAAAGCATTAGATGTTTTAGAAAGTCAGCAAGTAGATTTAGATGCCTAGTTTAGATGTTTTTGAATTGACTAAAAGCTTAAGGGAGAGTAATTGTAATATTCCTGTATTAATAGTTACAGCTAAAGAAAATTTTGAAGATAAGGAAAAAGCATTTATTTTAGGGTCAGATGACTATATGGTAAAACCAATAAATATGAATGAAATGATTTTAAGAGTTGCAGCAGATAAAGGAAGGCCTGCAAGTATTATTAAAAAATATACAGGTGAAGATTTAATGCCAAAGAAGAGGTTATCTTTTTTAGTAATAGGTATGTGTTTGAAATTTATTTTAAATATACTTTCCAAAGGAGAGTTTAATAGGGCTGTGTCCTATTCAAATATATCAAAAAAATTCCAGATATTAAAGAAATGATTAAAGATGAAGAAATACATGGCAATTTAATGAAGAGTATGATTGGATAAATTGGCATAATAGATTAAAATGGTAGTGATAATTTAATAAACATTCAAAAGGAGTACATATGAAAAATTTAAAGCACTATCTATTTGTTTCTATTATTTTAATCATTTTATCATTGGGCATGTTCTTTATCCATTATGAAGTTTTTGGACAACTTGAAAATACTATATATTATTCTGTAATGAACATTTGTTTTATTCCAATAAATATTCTTGCTGTAACTGTATTGTTTGACAAGCTTGCAGAGAGACGTAGATATAGTGAACGATTAAGTAAACTTAATATGTTAGTTGGACTTTTTTTCAGTGATATAGGATACAAGCTGTTAAAGGTTATAGTAGCTGGAGATGAGAAAATAAAAAAAGAAAAACTAGATTTTAATGATTTAAAATTATGCAATAATTGGTTAAGAGAATATGATCATGATATAGATTTTGAAAAGATTGACTATAATCAGTTGAAAAATCTTGTGGTTGAGAACAGGGATATTTTAGCTAGCTTAATAAGTAATGAAAATATTTTAGAGCATGAAACTTTTGCTGATTTACTTATTGCTTTGGTACATTTAAGGGATGAAATTGTACTTGTAAGATATAAAGAATTAACAAAAGAAGACTGTGGACACCTTAAAGGAGATGTGGTTAGGGTGTATAAGGCATTAACTTTTCAATGGACAAGCTATTTACAGCATTTAAAGGAATTTTATCCTTATCAGTATAGTAGTTATATGAAGCTTAATCCACTTAAATCATAATAAGAGATATAATTTAATCCTTTATGGCATAGATGCTATGAGGGATTTTTTATTATTTCTATATAATGATAAAATTAATTTAAAAAATTGAAACTTTATTAAGCTGGTATCAGTCTAATATACAGAACATCGATGTTTAATATTTTAATGACTAGGGGATAAGTGGGAAGGCGTGGCTACATTGAAAAACATTATTAATTTTAAAAAGAATAAGGAGAGTTATCTTATAAAGAAAGCTATATCTGGAGATAGACAAAGTTTTGGGGAAATTATTAAGGAGCATAAGATTTATTTATATAAAATAGCATATAGTTATGTAAAAAATGAGGATGATGCTTTAGAAATAATTCAAGAATGTTCCTATAGAGCTATGTTGAATATTAGGAAGTTAAAGAAACCAGAGTATTTTAAAACATGGATAACTAGGATAGTTATAAATTGTGCATTAGATTTTATGAATAGAAATAAGTCAATAATTGGGTTAGATGATAATGTAAGGATTGGAATTGTGGAGAGTAATATATCCATTGATGAAAAGTTAGATTTATATAATGCTATAGATTTATTAAGAGATAACTATAAAACGGTAATTATACTAAAGTATTTTAATGACATGACTATAGAAAATATTTCAAAGATAATGGAAACTCCTGAAAATACAGTTAAAACTTATTTAAGAAGAGCAAAAGATAGCCTAAGTAAGATTTTGAAGGAGGATTATATAAGTGATTAATAATGAGTTTTTGAATATAGAAATTAGTGAAGGTCTTGATAGAGCTATAGATAAGGGTATTGAAAGAGCTTCAACAGAAATTAAAGTAATAAAATATAGAAAAAGAAAAATTGTTGTTTCCAGTATAGCAGCTATTATTATAGGATTTTTTACATTTGGAATTACAAATCCAGCAGTAGCATCAAAAATGCCCATATTAGGAGGTGTTTTTGAATCAATAGAAAAGAATATTCATTTTACAGGGAATTATTCTGAATATGCTACAGCTATAAATGAAACAGTAGAAAGTAATGGGGTAAAAGTAACATTATCAGAGATTTTATGTGATGGTGAGGGGTTATATGTTACCTATAAAGTAGAAAGTGAAAAGCCATTTAAATATACTTCATGGGACGATAAACCATTAGATATGAATCAATTAATAACTAAAGAAGCTTATAATAAAGTTAGTTTTTCAAATAAGGAGCTAGAAGGCAATGGACTTGTGGGTTTAGAAGGTAAGTTTGTAGATGATAATACTTTTATTGGAATGAAAACATACCATCTTAATTCTCTGGAGAAAGAAGTTCCTAATGAATTCGATTTTTTAATTAAATTTACTTCAATAGGAACAAGTGCATTAAAAGAAGAGGATAAGGATCAAAATTTTACTGGAACTTGGGCATTTAAAATCCCTGTTAAAGTAAATAAATCTATAAGTAAAAATATAGAGATTAATGAAAGAGAAGATAATGGATTCATATTGAATTCAATCACAATTACTCCATTTCAGATGACAATTGTTAATACAAATCCTGATAAAAAATTCTATGGAGTAAGAGTAATTGATGATAATAATACAGAAATTCATTGTGATAGTGGGAAAATTTCTGATGAAAATAAACAAACAATTTATTTTGGCTCAGTACCAAAGGAGAGCAAAAGTTTAAGGATAATTATATATAGAAACAAAATGAAGTTGAAAGAAACTATTGAAAAATCTGATGGAGACTATGATACAACTTATGAAAATGAAGGAGAAGAAATAATGTTAGATAAAATTATTAATATAGATTGATTTAATAATGAACTAGAAGATTTCTCTAATAACCTATTAAGGTAATGGGAGAAATCTTTTTATTATTTATCTATGAATTGATTTTTAAAATGTTGGTTACAATAATTTATAAGGGCAAAAATATCTAGTAAGAACTGATTTATAGAATAGGAGATGGTAACTATTATTGGGGTTAATGGAAAGTATGTCTCTAGCAACATAATGAAAATAACAAAGAGTATGGATGGACACGAGAGAAGAGAGTTGAATTTAAATGAATTTGGAAAGATTTATTTATATTTTATGATATATAGTCTCTTAGGTTGGGTATGGGAAAAAATATTCACATTAGTTTTTAATGGAGAATTACGTGAAATAGGTTTTTTACATATACCAGTTTGTATTATATATGGGGTAGGAGCACTACTAATATTATTTCTGTATTATAGAGGAGATTATGATTTATTTACTATCTTTTTGGGAAGTACAATTGTAATAGGTATTCTAGAATTTTTTACTTCATGGATGATGGAAAAATTATTTCATAGAGTTTGGTGGGATTATAGTACTTGGATATATAATCTTCAGGGAAGAATAAGTTTAATAAGTTCTTTAGCTTTTGGATTTTTTGGTTTAATTATAGTAAAGTGGGGGCATTCGTTTATATATAAAGTATTAGATAAATATTTTCAAAAGAGAATTAGCATAATAATTAGTTTTATATTATTAACAGTTACTGTGATAGATTTAATATTTACCTCCTCTATATTATTAAAATAACAATAGAAAATTGAATATGTAAGGAAAAATTGATTATAGGCAATGTGTTTTAGGTGTGATACCTGAGATATAGTGCCTTTTTTATATTGCATATATTTAAATAAAGTCTTTTATAAGTTCAAATAGTAAGGTGAAATATAAAAGAAGAGAAAAATTAATTTAATAATAATATTACTCAAAAAGCTTAAGTTTTTGCGTGCAAACTTCGACACTATTAGGGTGAAAACTATAAATCAATTTATTTAAAATTTACTAAGAAAAATTTATTTGATTTTCATTGAGATAAATTATGTAAATATGTTGGTGGTTTATGCTTAGAAGGGAGAAAGGAAATTGAGAAATAAAATTAGTACAAAAATAATTGCATGTGTAGTATTATGTTCAATTCTAATATCTGTAGCAGTTGGGATAATAGGGATTAAAGTATCTACAAATGTAATTAAAAATGAAGCATACAATAATATATCAAATATAGCAAAAAGTAGAGGCAATGAATATTCTATAGAGATTGAAAAGACTGAAAACACAGTAAAAGAATATGCAAAAATAATATCAGATGCAATAGATGTGTCTAAGATTAATAATATAGATTATATAAATACATTTGAAAATCAATTTGCTTCATTAACTAAAAGTATAGGATTTAGCAATGAAAAAATAGTTGGATTATATATTAATTTTAATCCTGAGCTTACAGAAGGAGAAAATCCATATGATTTAGCCTATTATAGTGGAGAAATAAGTTACAATTCATATACAATGGATGACTACAATGAAAGCAATGAAGATTTAGCTTGGTATTATGAACCTATAAAAGCAAAGGAAGGTATCTGGTCTAAGCCATATATTGATCCTGAAAGTGATAATATAAAAATGATTTCATATACTATGCCTGTCTATAAGGATGACAAGCTGATTGGAGTGGTAGGACTAGATATATCATATGAAAATTTAGAGAAAATGATTCTAGGAACTAATCTATATGATACAGGTAGTGCTTTTTTATTAGATAAGGATTATACATTTTTGGTGGACAAGAATAGAACATCTGAAGATAATTTAAGTACTATGGAAGATGGACAATATAATTACATTGCAGAGGATATTAAAAATAAAAAAGAATCAGTTTTAGAAGTGAATTTTCAAGGAAGAAAAACTGTAATTGGATACTATACCTTAAGCAATAAGCAAATTATTGGAGTTAAAGTTCCCACTGATGAATTGCTTAAAAGTATGAGAGACTTAACATTTATTATGGGGTCTGTTATAGCAATAGGTGTTTTGATTTCAATTGTTTTAGCACTATATATAAGTAGGAAAATAAGTAAGCCTATAGAAATTGCAACTAAGTGTATAGAGAAATTATCTGGATTAGATTTAACAGATAATGATGAAAATATTAATAGTATTGCTTTAAATAAAGATGAAACAGGGCTTATGATGAAAAGTTTACTTAGGCAAAAAGATGAATTAATAAAAATTATTAAAGTTTTAAAGAGTAATTCTCTTGAAGTTTTAGAACATACAGATATTATTTCTACATCAAGTAATGAAACTGTAGAATCAATTGCTTTAATTTCAGCAACTATGGAAGAATTGTCAGGGAGGGCAGAAGAACAAGCAAATGAGGCAAGTAATGGATTAAATAGGTTGAATAATCTTGCTAAGCAAATAGAAGAGATTGTGGAAAGTATCTCAAAACTTGAACAATATTCAGAAGATATGCAAAAAGTGAAGGAACAAGGGGTTCAATCAATAAATATATTAAATGAAAAATTGGAGGCAAATTTTGAAGCAGCTATGAGTGTAGGTGATAATATAGATTCTCTACTTAAAAAATCTAATTTAATAGGAGAAATTATAACTATGATTAGTTCAATTTCTAAACAAACGAGTATTCTAGCACTAAATGCATCTATTGAATCAGAGAAAGCAGGACAAAGTGGTAAGGGATTTTCTGTAATAGCTGCTGAAATTAGAAAACTTGCAGAAAGGTCAGCTGAATCAACTAATGAAATACAAGATATTGTAGGACAGATTCAAAAGGAAATAAGTTTAGGAAAGTCTAATATGGATAATTCTAAAGTGGCTTTAGAGGAAGCAAGTAATGTAATGGGCATATCTAGAGAATCATTTAATGGTATTGGAGAATCAATAAATAATACAATGAAACAAATAAAGAGTCTTGTAACCAATATAAAAAAGGTTGATAGAGACAAATATGAGGTGATTGTATCAATTGAAGAAATATCATTAATAACAGAAGAATTAGCTTTATCAGTAGAGAATGTTACTAAGAATATCAATAAACAGGAAGTTGCAATGGAAAATACAGCTGAGCGTACTGAAGAGTTAAAGGAAGTATCGAAGGTACTTAGCAAGGTGGTAAAAAAGTTTAAAAATTAGAAAAGTTTTTATTTAGGACTTACATAGTAGGTCCTTATTAATTTTTAAAATTCTAAATAGGATATCTGTAGATAAAGGGTTTAATTATAGGTAGAAATATTTCTATTTATAATGTGGAAATATTAGCTATAATTTAAAATTATTGAAGCTGGTTAAGTTATTTTGTTTTGATTCGACAAAATAAATGTGATATATATATTAAAATTGAGTTAAATTAAACAAATTACTCCATGTGTATAGAGCTGTAAAAAATGGTCGAATAAAATTTTGTAAAAATATTCGGTGAAAGAGGAGAATTGAAATTGGAGAAGAAAATTAGTAACAAAATAATTATATCCATATTAGTATGTTCTGTTTTAATTTCTGCAGTTGTTGGAATAACAGCTATTAAAAAATCAACAAGTGTAATAAAAGATGAAGCATATGGAAAAATGTTAAGCATAGCAGAAAGTAAAGGGAATGAATATTCCATAGAAATTGAAAAGACAGAAAATACTGTAAGGGAATATGCACAAGTAATATCAGATAATATAGACATATCTAAGGTTACTGATCCAAAGTATATGGATTCATTTCAAAGTCAATTTGCTTCTTTGACTAAAAGTATAGGAATCAGTAATAAAGGGATTGTTGGGTTATATATTAATTTTAATCCTAAACTTATAGGAGGAGAACAGCCTTATGATTTAGCATATTTCTATGATGAACATACTGGTGAACGTGGAATTTATTATAATTCATATAAAATAGATGAATATCATGAAGATAATAAAGAATTATCTTGGTACTATAATCCTATAAGAGAAAATACAGGGGTATGGTCAAAGCCATATATTGATCCTGAAAGTAATAATATAAAAATGATTTCATATACAATGCCAGTTTATAAGGATGATAAGTTGTTAGGGGTTGCTGGGCTTGATATATCCTTTGAAAATTTGCAAAAAATGATTATAGATACTAAATTATATGACACAGGAAATGCCTTCTTGCTAGATAGGGATTATGAGTTCATAGTAGATAAAGAAAAGACATCTGAAGATAATTTAGCAACTATGAAAAATGGACAATATAATAATATTATAAAGGAGATGCAAAGCAATAAAAAATCATACTTGGAAGTAAACTTTGAAGGAAAAGAAACTCTAGTAGGTTACTATACCTTAAAGAATGGCCAAATTATTGGAATTAGAGTTCCAACAGAAGAAGTTTTTTATGGTTTAAAGAAAATGACAACTCTTATGATTGTAGTTATTTTAGTAGGAGTAGTGCTTTCAAGTGTTTTAGGATTAATTATAAGTAGAAAAATATCTATACCAATAGAAACAGCTACTAGGTTTATAAAGAAGTTAGCAAAACTAGATTTAACGGATAGTGATGAAAGTATTTATAAGATGAGATCTAATAAAGATGAAACAGGTATTATGATAGAAAGCTTAATTCATCAAAGAGATGAATTAATTAAGATTGTTAAAGTTTTAAAGAAAAATTCACTTCAGATTTTACAACATACAGATATTATTTCTACAGCTGAAAATGAAACAGTAGAATCAATAACTATGATGGCGAATGTTATGGAGCAACTTTTAGAGAGAGCTAGTGAGCAAGCTAGAGCCGTTAAAATAGGGTCTGATAAATTAGATAATCTAGCAGAAGAGATTGAGGAGAGTGTGGATAGCATCACAACTCTTGCAGATAATGCTATAGAACTTCAAAGGATGCAAGAACAAGGTAGTCAATCAATATATGTTTTAGGTGAAAAGTTAAATTCAAATATTAGATTTGTAAAGGATATGGGAAAAAATATAGATGAATCCTTAATTGATTTTGAAATGTTAGAAAAACTTGTAAAGAAAATTAAGTTAAGTTATAAGGAAATTGAAGCATTAAAATTAAATTTACTTGATGATGTGAAAAAGTCAGAAGAAAATGATGATAAAAAAACAAGAGAACTTACAGAAAATTCATTTGAAGCTATAAAGGAGATTGAGGAAATTATAAATAAAAATAAAGAAAGTTTAATTTTAAGCAAGATGAAAATGGGTGGTTCTAGCAGTATTTGTGATGAAGTTGATAGGATGATGGGATGGTCAATTGAATCAATTAATGGTATTGCAACATCTATAAATAATATTATGGTACAAATAAAAATTCTTGTAATAAGTATTAATAAATTAAATAAAAATAAAGAGGGTGTACTTAAGTCCATAGAGGAAATATCATTAATAACAGATGAAGTGGCAGTATCAGCAGAAAATGTTACTGCAAGCATTGGAGAGCAAGAAGTGGCAATGAAGAGTACATCAGAGCGTACAAAAGAATTAATGAAAGTATCAGAAGAATTAATGAATGTAGTTGGAAAATTCAAAGTTTAAAAAATTATAATAAATAGAAATATCCTTATTGCAAAAAGCTGTAGGGATATTTTTATTGTTATCAAAAAGGAGTTGTATTTAGAAGTGGTTTAATTAACATTTATTTACTATAATTAGAAAATTTAGTATACTAATATAATGAATATTTAATATTGAAAAGAGGAGTATATGTGGGGAAAAAAATATTAATAAACTTTATAAAGGAACATAAAATTTCATATATATTAGGAATAATATTTATGTTACTTACTTCATATATTCAAACACTTTTCCCAAAAGTTCTAGGAAAAACAATAGACATACTTAAAGAAAATAACTTTAATCCTAAATCTGTATATTTAAATATAGTATATATATTACTTATTGCTTTGGGAACATTCATATCTACTTATGCATGGAGAAATCTTATAATTGGAAATGCTAGAAACTTGGAATGCAAATTTAGAGAGGAATTATTCAATCATTTTCAAAAGTTATCTCCTGAGTTTTATAGCAAAAGTAAAACAGGAGATTTAATCGCATATGCAATCAATGATATAAATGCTGTTAGAATGACATTTGGGCCTGCAACAGCATTATCTATAAATGGAATAGTAATATGTGCTATATCAATCTATTCAATGTCACAATCAATAAACTGGATCATAACAATACTATCTTTAATTCCAATCCCATTAATTATATTTGTAATGTTTAAAATAGGAAATATTGTTCGTAAAAGATTTAAAAGAGTTCAAGAAAATTTTGCTCTTATTTCTGATAGGGTTCAAGAAAATATAAATGGAATAAGAGTAATTAAAGCTTATGTTCAAGAAGATGAAGAAGTAAATAATTTTGAAAAACTGAATGATAAAATGGCAGAATCCAATATAGATATGATAAGAGTATCAGCTTATCTAGCTCCTCTAATTGAAATTTGTTTTGCAATCAGTTTTGTACTAAACCTAATTATTGGAGGGAAGATGGTTTTAAGAGGAAGTATTTCCTTAGGAGATTTTATTGCTTTTAATGGATATCTAACTATGATATTGGCCCCAGTAATCTCTATGGGGCGTATTATTACAATATTCCAAAGAGGTATGGCTTCTTTTAATAGGTTAAATGAAATATTTAATACAAAGGTTTTTATAAAAGAAGCTGAAAAGCCTATAAATATTTCACCTGGAGGAGATATAAGAGTAAGAAATTTAACCTTTAGCTATCCAAGTTCTGAAGAAATTGTTTTAAATGATATAAATCTATCTATTCCTAAAGGACATACTTTAGGGATAGTAGGAAAGACAGGCTCTGGGAAAAGTACTTTAGTCAAGTTAATTGCAAGGATGTATAATATTCCAAATGGAAATATTTTTTCTAATGAGATAGACATAAATAATTTTGAACTTAAAAGTTATAGAGATAGCTTGGGATTTGTTATGCAAGAGAATTTTTTATTTAATGATTCTATTTCAGAAAATGTTAAATTTTTTAAGGGTATATATTCAAAAGAAGAGGTTATAAAAGCAACTAAAGATAGTTGTATTTATGATAGTATTATGAAATTTCCAAAGGGATTAGATACTGTTATTGGAGAAAGAGGAGTTAATTTATCTGGTGGTCAGAAACAAAGAATTGCTATTGCAAGAGCTTTGATAAAAAATCCAGAAGTTTTGATATTAGATGATTCACTTTCAGCTGTGGACACTATTACAGAAAAGCAAATCTTGAGCAATGTAAAAAAATTAAGAAAAGATAAAACATCAATAATAATTGCTCACAGAATATCAGCCGTTATAGAAGCTGATGAAATTATAGTTCTTGATAAAGGAGAAATTTTAGAAAGAGGAACTCATAAAGAATTAGTTGAGAAGGGAGGGATATATTGTGGTATCTACAAATCTCAATTCCAAGGAGGAGATAAGTGATAAAGAAATGAAGTCTCCCAAGAAAAAAACACTTACAAGGTTATTAAAGTTAATGCTTCCTTATAAGAAGAAGATTATTTTAGCATCTATATGTGTACTTCTAGTAAATGGAACTCAGTTAGTTAAACCATATATTTTGAAAGTAGTAGTAGATGATTTTTTAACAAAACAAATAGAGCAAAATGGTATTTTTTCAATAACAACTATGGGAATTCTTTATTTTGTAGTTGTTATTTTAAGTGGATTTTTTTCAATAAGTCAGGTGCTTTTGATTAATAAAGTAGGACAAGAGATAATGAGAAATTTGAGAGGGCGAGTATTTAAGACTATTCAATTATTACCACTTTGGTACTTAGATAAAACCTCTTCAGGAAAGTTGATAACTAGGGCAACTAATGATGTAGAATCTCTAAGTGAAATGTATACAGATGTTTTAATTAATTTGTTTAAAGATGTTTTTTTGATAATAGGTATAGTGTATACCATGTTAGCTATAAATATAAAACTTGCTTTAATTTCTTTTTGTGTAGTTCCAATAATGTTTGGAGTAGTATTTCTTCTAAAGACTAAGATAAAGAGAAACTTTGCAAAAATGAAAAGCCTTATTGGAAGAATAAATGGGTTCATGGCTGAAAATATATCAGGTATGAATATAATACAGTTATTCAATGGGGAAAATGAAAAGAAGGAAGAATTCACAAAGTTAAATAATGAATATTTTAAAGCTACATTATTTCAAGTATGGATGAATAGTTTTCTAAAACCTGCAGCAGATGTTTTTCAAAGTTTAGCAGTAGCTATATTAGTGTGGTATGGAATGGGAAGAATTTCAGATAACACTTTAAGCATAGGGGTACTATATGCTTTTACAAACTACATAAAACAATTCTTTAGTCCTATAGCAGATTTAGGAGATAATTATACAACAATTCAATCAGCTTTAGTTTCTGCAGATAGGATATTTGAATTGTTAGATGAAGGTGAGAATTTAGAAAATTTAGATTTAGGGGTAAATAAGGAGTATTTTCAAGGAAAAATAGAATTTAAAAATGTATGGTTTTCTTACGATGATAAGGATTGGATTTTGAAAGATATAAGTTTTACCTTAGATAAAGGGCAAACTGCTGCATTTGTAGGAGAAACAGGAGCAGGAAAAACTACTATAATAAGTTTAATAAGTGGATTTTATAGAGTGCAAAAAGGTGAGATATTAATTGATGGAGTAAACATTAATACTATAAAAAAGAGAGACCTTAGAAAGAATATTTCAGTAGTGCTTCAAGATGTGTTTTTGTTTTCTGGAACTATTGAAAAGAATATTACATTAAATGATAACATTGAAAAAGAGGTTATAGAGAAGGCATTAGAAATATCTCATGCTAAAGAAGTTATTAAAGGTTTTTCAAAAGGAATTGAAGAACCAGTTATGGAAAGAGGAAGTACATTTTCAGCAGGGCAAAGGCAGTTAATTTCTTTTGCTAGGGCAATAGCACATAATCCAGCTATATTTGTGTTAGATGAAGCTACTTCTAATATTGATACTGAAACAGAAATATTAATTCAAAAAGCTATAGAGAATATAACTAAAGAAAGGACAACTCTAATAATTGCCCATAGACTTTCTACAATTAGAAATGCTGATATTATTATAGTTTTGAAGAATGGAAAAGTTCAAGAGATAGGTAATCATGATAAGCTTGTGAAGAGTGGAGGATACTATAGAGATTTGGTTATGAAGGGATAGACATTAAAATACTTCTAAGTATAATTTGTTAGTTCTAGAAAGAAGACTAATCATTAAGTAATTTATACCACTAACGATAATTAAATGTAGGTTTAAGTTATATAGAGAGAAGGTGGGTTGTATGGATATAGCAGCATTATCGATGTATATGAGTCAATCATCTATTAAAAGTGCTGTTTCAACATCTGTATTGAAGATGGCAATGGATAATGGTAAAGAGATGGCAAGTGAAATGACAAGTATGATGGGAAAAATGGCTGTAGACACAAGCAAAGGTATGAACTTAGATGTAAGAGCTTAATTAATATTTCTTAAGTCCATGATGAAATGTCATGGATTTTTTCAGGGAGAGGGAAAGTTTATGAAGAAATTAAAAAAAATCCTAGAATCAATAACATTATGGGGGGGAGTTATTGGAATTACAAGTAGTTGTGTATTAGGTTATAGTAGTGGACAAGTAGCTTATGCTTATGAAAATAATTCATTTCTTGATACCATAAAAGATGGAAATATAAATCTTAATAAAACACAAGATATAACATCAATTAATGATGGACAAACTGCTAATATTTTGTCAAATCAGAATAATAGCAAAGATATAGATAATAATATTTATAGGTTGTCTTATGATTCTAATAAAATACTATCATTTAATGGAGAAACTGTTGAAAGTTTTGTTCCATCTGAAGGGTATCAAGATAATAACAAATACATAGAAATAAAAAGATCTAAAAAGAGTATCTCAGATATAAGTTCTGATATATCTGTTATCGATTCAACTAATAATAGAACTTATCCAGGAGCTATTCAGCTTGCAAATAGAAATTTAATAGAAAATAAACCTGACATAATTGCATGTGAAAGAAAACCTATTACATTGAGTGTTGATTTACCAGGTATGAGTGATGATAGTAGAACAATTGTTAATTCACCTACATACTCTTCAGTTAATTCTTCATTAAATTCAATATTAGATACTTGGAATACAAAATATTCTTCTAGATATAGTATTCCTACAAGAATGAGTTACACAGATACTATGGTTTATAGTAAGTCGCAATTAGCTGCAAAGTTTGGAGGAAACTTTAAAATTTTAGAAAATGGATTGAATATAGATTTTGATTCTATATATAAAGGTGAAAAAAAGGCTATGATAGTAGCGTATAAGCAAATTTTTTATACAGCAAGTATAGATTCACCTCAAAGACCATCTGATTTATTTGGAGATAATGTAACATATAATGACTTAACTGTAAGGGGCGTAAATAATGATAATCCACCTGCATATGTGTCAAGTGTTTCATATGGGAGAACCATTTATGTTAAACTTGAAAGTACTTCTAAGAGTGCAAATGTTAAAGCTGCATTTAATGCATTGATAGAGAATCAAGGAGTAAGCACTAATGCAGAATATCAAGATATAATTAATCAAAGTTCATTTACAGCAGTAGTTTTAGGTGGAGGGGCACAAGAACATAATAAAATAATTTCTAAGAATTTTGATGATATAAGAAATGTTATTAAGAATAATTCAGTATATAGTTCACAAAATCCAGGATATCCAATTTCGTATACAACTGCATTCTTAAAAGATAATAAAATTGCTTGCACAAATAATAAAACAGAATATATAGAGACAACTACAACAGAGCATAATGATGGAAAAATAATACTTGACCATAGTGGAGCTTATGTTGCAAAATTTATTGTAACATGGGATGAAGTTAATTATGATAAAAATGGAAATGAAATTGTTGAACATAAAGCATGGGAAGATAACAATAAAGGTAAAACAGCTCATTTTAATACACGGATATATTTAAAAGGGAATTCAAGGAATATATCGGTAAAGGTTGGAGAGTGTACAGGCCTTGCATGGGAATGGTGGAGAACTATAATAGATGAAAAAAATGTACCATTAACTAAAGAAATTATTTTTTCAATAAAAGGGACAACGTTATATCCTCAAACATCAATTAAAAATACAATTTAAATATTATTAGGTGGAGAAGATTGAGAAAATCATGCTTCACCTTTATTAGATTTTCAAAACTTATTTTGGTAATTGTAATAAATTAATTGCTATTTTTAAGAAGGAATTTACATAAATTAAGTTTAAAATACAAATAATATAATAATAAAACAAAAAAATATTCGGATTTTTTTGTTTTTCTATTGATTTATGAGACGAATTATTGTAGCATTAATAGTGTCGAAATAAAAGTTACCCGTATATGCTTAGTGATAAGGTCTAAGTGTTTCTACCGGACTACCGTAAATTGTCTGACTATGGGTGTTTGCAGGTATTTAGTTTGCTTTCAAACCCCTTTGTATTGTATAACACAAAGGGGTTTCTTTAACTAATATTTGCAAATTCTTGTTAAATTCTTATATAAAAGTTAGTTTTAGGACTAATAAAAATTATTATTTTTTAAGTGTCAGCAATAGTTGTACACCTAATAAAACAGGAGGAATTCATAGTGAACAATGTATCAAAAGAATCGCTAAACAAGACAGAGAGTGGCATTTTAGAAAAAATGTTTCATTTGTCAAAAAACAATACGAATGTTAAGACTGAAATATTAGCTGGAATAACAACTTTTTTTACTATGGCATATATTTTAGTTGTTAATCCTGATATTTTAAGTCAGTCAGGAATGGATAAAAGTGCAGTATTTACAGCAACAGCGTTAGCTTCAGTTGTAGGAACAGTTATTATGGCTCTTTTAGCGAACTATCCATTTGGTATGGCACCAGGTATGGGATTAAATGCTTTATTTACTTTTTCAATTTGTTTAGGAATGAACTTTTCATGGCAAACAGCTTTGGCAGCTTCACTTATAGAAGGAATTATATTTTTATTACTTAGTGTATTTAAAATAAGACAAGTTATTATTGATAGTATCCCACAATCATTAAAACATGCGATTAGTATAGGAATTGGATTTTTTATAGCATTTATAGGATTACAAGGTGGAAAGATAATTGTTGCTAATCCATCTACATTAGTTGGTATTGGAAATATGAAAGATATAACAGTATTATTAGCTTTACTTGGAGTAGTTATAATAGCTGTACTGTCATACAAAAATGTAAAGGGAGCTTTCATGATAGGAATGGCTGCTGTTTACATACTTGGTTTAATTTTTGGTGTTGCAGAACTTCCAAAAGGAATAGTTTCTATGCCTCCATCAGTTGCACCAGTATTCATGCAATTTGATTTTAAGAGTGCGATGGTAATTGGAATAATTCCAGCTATTCTTTCTATGTTATTTATAGATGTATTTGATAGTATTGGGACTTTAATTGGGTTAGCTTCAAAAGCAGGATATTTAGATGAAAAAGGTAATGTTCAAAATGCAGACAAAGTTTTAACAGCTGATGCCATAGGGTCAGCAGTAGGAGCTTGCTTAGGTACTTCAACACCAGTTGCATTTGTTGAATCAGCTTCAGGTATTGCAGAAGGTGGTAGAACAGGACTTACAGGACTTACAGTAGCAGCTATGTTCTTCTTATCATTATTCTTCTCACCAATATTAACAGTTATACCAGGGTATGCTACAGCTCCTGTATTAATTGTTTTAGGATGTATAATGATGGAACCTATAAGCAAAATAGATTTTTCAGATATAACAGAAGCAGTGCCTGTATTCTTAACATTAATATTAACTCTTTTAACATATTCAATTACAGATGGTTTAGCATTTGGATTTATATCATTTGTATTAATAAAGTTATTTACAGGTAGAGGAAAAGAAATTCCTAAACCATTATACATTGTTGCAGCGTTATTTGTTATATTATTTGCTATTTAATATAGAGATTAGATAAATTTAAATTACATATTTAATTCCCTTTGGTGTAGAAATGCATCAAAGGGAATTTTTGCTATAATAAAATAAAAATATTTTGGGTGAACTTTTATTAAACTTCTGCGTTTAATATATGAAAACAGCAAAAAGGGGTAAGTTAAATGGATTTAGATAATTTTAATGAAGAAAACTTAATAAAAAGAGCTAGAGATGGAGATAAATATGCTTTTGAAATACTCATTAGTAATAATTTAGCACTATTAAAAGGATATATATTAAAACTTACCTGCAATAAAGATTTAACTGAAGAAATTCTTCAAGATACATTATTATCAGCTGTTGTTCATATAGATTCATTTATCCCAAAAGCTAAGTTTTCAACATGGCTTATAAAAATAGCTACAAATAAATATAGAGATTATTTAAGAAGGATTAAGGAAACAGATATATTATTAGATATAATTCCATCTTCCTATTCTTTAGAAGAAGAAATAATTAGAAAGGAAGAATTAGAGGAGGTTTTAAAAATATTAAAATCTATGCCTGATGATAAAAGAATTGTATTTATATTAAAACATTATTATGGATATAGTTATGAAGAAATAAGTGCTGTGGTAAATTGCCCAATTGGTACTGTACGCTCAAGATTACATTATGGAATAAAAGAAATTCTTTCAAAATTTAAAGGAGGTAGATAGAATGAAATCTTTTGATGAAAATATAGAAAAATATTATGATGGTTCATTGGATGAATCTACTTCTGATGAATTGGAATTAAAAGAAGCACTAGATAAGATGTCTCTTGTAAGTAGCCTTGATGATAAAGTTCCTATTAATGTTGATGTGAGTTCTGTAGTAGAAAAGGGGCAAGAGATAAGATTTAGTTTAAAACTTAGAAAAGCAACTTTTAGATTTTTAATATTTGCTATTTTAGTAGCAACATTAATTGGATTTATATATATAAAGACTTCAGTAAAAATTATTATGATAGTTCAAACTGTGTTATTAATATTATTATTGATAATAAATTTTGTTCTTTTAAGAAAGAAATCAAGGAGGGAAGCACGGTGACATTAGGTTCAAAAATTACTTTGATTTGTGTTCCTATAATTCTTATTATACAGGGAACTCTTATTTTTAGAGATGCAATGAAAAAGGATATTCCTTATCCTTGGATTTGGGGAATTATAGGGTTAGTTCAAGCACCCTGGCCAACAATAATTTATTTGATATACAGAAAAAGGTATTTTAAGAGAAAAAATAAAAAATAGATATATTAATATACTTATAAGGAAGTATAGATTTATCTGGAGGTGACTTTATGAAGCTAAAAAGAAAAATATTATCATTAATTCTTACATTACTAGTTTGTATGTATTTTACAGGATGTAGTGGGGGGAGTTATGTAACTAAATTAAGTTGGGAAAATAGTAGAAAATCATATATGAAAATGTTATATAGTAGTTTTAGTGGTAATAAGTATACGGAATTAAAATTACAATCAGGAGATATACTTGAGTTAAATATAGATGTGAAAACAGAAAGTGGAAGTTTAGAAGTCTCAGTAACAGATGAGGATAATAATAAAATTTATAGCACAGAGAATCCAGAAAAAACTATAGAGGAAAAGATTAATATAAGTAAGGATGGTAAATATAAAATTAAGGTAGAAGGAGAGCATAAGGGAAGCTTTAAGGTATCTTGGAATATAGAGAAAAATTAATTATAAAAAAGAAAGTGATATCTATTTATTTTTTGAGATATCACTTTCTTTGTTTATTTTTCATAAAAATAAACTTTAATAGTCTATTTCTAATAATTTTAGTATACCTATGTATAAGGGTGAGATATAATTATATATATGTAAAATTTAACAAATAGTTCCATATAAGGAGGGAGAGAAGAAAAGATACTTCGATTTTAATAACAGCATTTTAGGGATGCAGTTATGTAGCTTAAAGTGTATCTATTAGCATTTTAAGTAAAACGATTACAAAAAGATTAACAATTAGGTGATACTAGGGGGGATAAGAATGTTTAAGAAAAAAGCTTTGTATAGCAAAAAGATATTATCTTGTATTCTATCTATGTCTATATTTTTTTCAGGGTCTGTTAGTGTATTTGCAAGTGAAGAAAGTTTTAATTCAAAGGAGGGGAAATGGGCAGGTGATTCATTAATGAAATCAGAGCATCTTGATAGGGGATTAGTTGCTACAATAACTTATACTACTTCATCTAAAGGGGTATTTCTTAGCTGGAGGTTAACAGCAGATGAAGTTAAGGGGCATTCTGATACTGGACTTACAGGTGCAAATTTCAATGTATATCGTGATGGTAAGAAAATAGCTACTGTTGAAGAAAGCACCAACTATCAAGACAAGGATGGAGATTCTTCTTCAAAATATTATGTAAGAGCTGTAGTTAAAGGAAAAGAAGTTGATAAAAGTCAAGTTGTAACTCCATGGAAGAATCAGTATTATGATCTGCCATTACAGAAACCAGCAGATGGAGTAACACCTAAAGGTGTACTTTATCCAAATGGAGAAGCCTATACTTATAATGCAAATGATATGAGTGTTGGAGATGTAGATGGAGATGGAAAGTATGAATACTTTGTAAAATGGGATCCATCAAATTCTAAAGATGTATCCCAAAGAGGATATACAGGTAAAACTTATATTGATTGCTATAAGTTTGATGGAACACTTTTATATAGAATTGATTTAGGTGTAAATATTAGAGCAGGTGCACACTATACTCAATTTATGGTTTATGATTTTGATAGAGATGGAAAAGCTGAAATAATGTTAAAGACTGCACCTGGAACAAAAATTACTAGATATGATAAAAAGGGCAATATATCTTCAGAAAAATATATAACTATGCCAAAAGAAGATATTGAGGCTGGTTACAGTAATAAAGATGACTATAGATTGAGTGCACAAGGTTATTATGACCATGTGGTAAATATGTTTATGAATTGGGATAAGCATCCTGAAGTTGTAAATGGGAACTGGCCAAAAACTCTTGAGGAATGTTTTGGTATAGAAAAACAATATAATTATCCATTATCTAAGGAAGATGCTATGAAGTTAACAGATTACTTCATGGATGTATATGCACCTAGTAGGAGTGAAAAAAATAAATTAAGAGAATATGAAGGATTTATAGTTGATGGACCTGAATATTTATCTGTATTTAATGGAGCAACAGGAAAAGAGATGGATACAGTTAAATACACTCCAGGGCGTGAGGATGATGGACTTAGGTGGGGAGATTATTCGTGGACAAGAATTGAACCAGCTAATCGTGTAGATCGCTTTCTTGCAGGAGTTGCATATCTAGATGGGAAAAAACCATATGCTGTATTTGCACGTGGATATTATACAAGGTCAACTATTGCCACCTACACTTGGAATGGTAATAAGATTAAGCAAAATTGGTTTGTAGATAGTGGGTGGACAAGGATGACTAATCCATTTAATGATTCTGGAGCTAATTGGAAGGATGAATTAAATCCAGAGTATGCAACACTAGCAGGACAAGGGGCTCATACTTTAACTACAGCAGATGTAGATAATGATGGAAAAGATGAGATAGTGTATGGTTCTGCAACCATAGATCATAATGGGAAATTATTATATAGTTCTTCTGATATACTTCCAGAAGGCAGTGCATCGCCAGGAAAAGAGGGCAAACTTGGACATGGTGATTCAATACATGTTGCTGATATTGATCCTAGCAGAAAAGGTTTGGAGATATTTATGTGTCATGAAGGCGGAACTTCTGTTCCTTATGGATCTTCTCTTCGTGATGCAAAAGCTGGAAAGACTATATTTGGGACCTATTCAGGAAAAGATACTGGACGTTGCATGATAGGAGATATTGATCCAACTAAACCAGGATTAGAGCTTTGGTCAAATGGATTCTGGCAGGCCAATGGTACTGTCATGGAAGGTACTGCCCCTGGAACTAATGCAAACATAAAGTGGGGAGCAGATATGACAACACAAATAATTGATGGTTCCCAAGCAACAACTCCAACTATTCAAAAGTGGGATTATAAAGATACTAAAAAGAGTATTCCAATTCTCACAGCTGATGGAACTTATACAAACAATGGTACTAAGGGGAATCCTTGTTTGGTTGCTGATATTTTTGGTGACTGGAGAGAAGAGTTATTGCTTAGAAAAACAGATAATTCAGCTATACGTATTTATCTTAGTACAGAAATAACAAATCATAAATTATATACTTTAATGCAAGATCGCCAATATAGAACAGATGTGGCAAGACAAAATGATGGTTATAATCAACCAGCATATACAAGTTTCTATTTTGGATCTGATATAGATTGGTCAAAGGTTCCTATTCCTAGAAATTAGATTATGTAAGCATTTAAAAGAACAATTATGCCAAACAAAATAAATAACTTTAAGAGAAATATTATAATTATAAATTATTGATTTTATGGAGGAGAAATTTATGAGAGTTAGGAAAATTGGGTTAATATTAACGGCACTTATGTCATTAAATATTTTGGCAGGGTGTGGGTCCAACAAAACTGAAAATAATGACAAGACTATATCATTAATGGTTCCATTAATGATGGAAACAGCTCCAAAAGATGATTGCGATATTCTTAAAGCCCTTGAAGAAAAAACAGGATATAAGGTAAATATTACATGGGTTCCAAATACAAGTTATGCTGATAAATTTTCAATAACTATGGCTTCAGATAAATGTCCTGAAATTATAGTATCAGGTAAGTCAGCAGCTGCTCTTAATCTTGTAAAGAAAGGAGCTTTTTGGAAATTAGATGATTATTTAGGTGACTATCCTAATTTAGCAAAAGAGGATGAAAAAATAAAATTAAATGCTTCATTTAATGGAGAAACTTATGGCATATATCGTATTAGAGATGTTGCACGTTTTGCAACAATAATAAGAAAAGATTGGCTTGATAAATTAGGGTTAAAAGAGCCAAAAACATTAGAAGAATTTACAGCAATGCTTAAAGCTTTTAAAAATAATGATCCTGATGGAAATGGGAAAAACGATACTTATGGAATGATAGTTCCAAAGTGGGGAGCAATCAATGCATTTAGTCCATTTGATCAAATGGCAGTCTGGTTTGGTGCACCAAACGTTACAAAAGTTGAAGATGGTAAAGTTAGTCCGGATTTTATGACAGATGAATATATGAAATCACTAGATTACTTTAAGATGCTATATGATGAAGGTTTAATGAATAATGATTTTGCAGTAAGAGAAACTGATAAATGGAATGATGACTTCTTAAATGGGAAAGCAGGAGTCATAGTTGATACACAAACAAGAGCATTCCAAATAGCTGAAGCTATGGCAGAGAGAAATGGAAGAAAGGATGGAAATGGTGATCAATGGGTAACCATGATTAGTAATGTCACTACACCAAGTGGTGGAGATAAAGTTCTACCATCATCAGGATATTCATCAATGATGATGATACCTAAACAAAGTGTTAAAGATGAGAAGCAGCTAAAGAAGGTTTTGGATTTTCTTGATAAAATAAACAGTGAGGATATTGCTATTTTATTGCAAAGAGGTATAGAAGGAAAACAATATGAAGTTAAAGGCAATGAATATGTGGATATAGTAACAGGAGATACTGCTGTTGACCAAGCTAATACTATGAATTTGAATTCATTCTGGCAAATGTCGCCTAATGTAGCAAACTATGATCTTCGTGAAGAAGATAAAGGAACAAATCTAGAGAAGAGAGGAAAAGAGTTATTGAAGGATGGACTTAATAAAATGGTAGTTAATGAAACAGAACCATTAATGTCAGATGTATTTGTAACTAAGGGAGTCCAAATGACCAATATAATGACTGATGCAAGGATACAATATGTTGCAGGACAAATTGATAAAGAAGGATATAAAAAAGCAATAGATTTGTGGTTGAAAACTGGTGGACAAGAATATGTTGATGAATTGACAAAATTATATAATGAGAAATTGAAGAAATAGTTTAGAATTTTATTGTCATAAGAAAAAGTTGAAATTTAAATAGAAGAAAGTGATATCTACTGATTTAGATATCACTTTCTTTTTTATATTTTTAGAAATTATAGTTAGGATTTTTAAGCATAAGTTTAACTATTTCAGAAAAATCATTGTCATCAATAGCACCATTAATAACTACATCGGTATTGTATTGAGGAAGAGTTGAAGGATCTTCACCATAATGTCTTCCATCAATAGCTAAATCTAATAGAGAGAAATCACCATCATTATTAACATCAATTAATTCTTTATCAGATATATTAATAACAGCTTGTCCACATTCTGCGTCCTTAAGATTTTTTTCCATTGCAATACCATCAGAAACACGACCTTTAGTTACATCAACTAAAGCATCCCCAGGAGCAATTCCTTTGAAATTTAGTTTTAATAATGCTTTTTTAGAATTAACTACATTAGGTAATCCTTTGCTTACTAAAATAAATCTTAATTCACCATTTTGAACATCATTTTTTGCTAATTTTATTCCATCTAGCTCGTTACATCCTAAGAATTGAAGTTTAGTACTATCATATTTAATTCTTACATCTTCAGCTGCGATTTCTTTAATGTTATCCATAATTAATAATGCGGATACATTTTCGTTTAAGTGTATTTTATCTTTTTCAGGTTCTACATTTAAAACTATTTTAGGAATGATGCTAGAAATTGTGATGCTTTGAGTGGTTTTATGACCATCTTTATCTATAGCTGTGAAAGAATAAGTTCCATTATCATTAACTATATAATCTGTAGTTGAAGCGTTAATCCAATTACCATCAGGAGTTTGAATCTTTTCAATTTCAGATGTAGAGCTTGTAGCTGTTGCAGTAATTGTAACAGGGTCACTTGGATCTGAAGTTTGATTTTGAGTTAATGTAAGTGTTGGATAAGAGTATTTATAATGTGATATTTCAGACATATTTCCTGCATTGTCAATTGCAGCAACATGAACATAAAAATCACTAGAATATGATTGATCTACAGTAAAGTTATTTGAAGTAGTTGTAATTGTATTTGAAGGAATTGTATCTGGCTTTTGGTCAACTACAACAGAATATCCTTTTAATCCAGTAGTTATAGTTCCTGTTTTAATATCTGATTTTGTTGTAGCACTAGTAGTTGCATTTTTAGCTTCAACATAATAATCATAAGTAGTACCATTATCTGTTGAAGGATCAAAAGTTATGTTAGTTTTATTTCCAACTACATCAGTTGATACTTTTGTTATGTTTGGTTTAGTTGGGGCATCTAAATCTTGTCCTTTATGGTCGTCCCAGCTTGTTGTATCTGTTACTTGAGCTAAGTAGAATAAAGTATTTGCTAAGATTTTTTGTTCATCCTCGGTAGCTTCACCATTTGAATGACCGGTTTGAATCATAGCTGTATTATTCCATGTAGTTAAGTAGAAGTTATTAGTAGCTGCTTGACCATTATAGCTAGTTATTTCAGTGTTATTGTTTAAAGAATTTCCATTATATTTAATCCAGATATCTCCTTGTGCATATTGATTTGTATGAGAAGCTGGAACTGTTAAGTTTTTACCTACATCACCTATATTCCAAGGATAGTTTGTAAGTAACCCTTTTTTATTTATTGTTATAGAAGTGTTACCATAAACTGTAGAGACACCTGTAATGATGTTCGCGTAACTAGATAATTTACTTTGGGTTGAACCTGAAGAGTAAAGTGTATCATGTCCAGCTAAATAGCCTCGTCCAGATTTGATAAATTGTTCAATAGTTTTTTCAGCGTTTTCAGAAAAATCCTTATTATTATTGGAATCCCAAGCACCTTCATATATAACATCATACTTCCAATTGCCAGTTACATCTTTTAAATAACTATCAGGACTGGAATTGAATGTATCTATATCAACTTCATCAACAGATATGAGACCCTTACCATAGCCATTAGTTTCCATCCATGTTTTCAAGTTATTTCCTTTGCCAGGATAAACATTCAAGACTTTGACATTATTTTTAGCAGGTATGCTTTGAAATAGTGAATCAGTTGATTTTTTAGAATAAATCATATAAGAATAATTTTGTGTTGAATCTGGCTTTGTCCAATTTAAAGAAACATAATTTCCTTCATTGTTAGGTGTAATATTTAGAGTTGGAGTTGTAGCTCCATCTGCAGCAAAAGCAATATTAGAAGTAACAAAAGAGAGGAACATTAATATTGTTCCAAGTAATGTAAGTAAGTGTTTTTTCTTATTCATATAAATTTTCCCCCTAAGTTTAGTATTTTTAACGTTTGTACAGTTAACTGAATAGAAAAAGTCATGACCATAATTTGTTATATATGTAAAAATAGGGAAAAACAAGATGATTTATGAAATTAATTGTTGCAAGTTAAAATAAAAGCAAATATTTTAAAGAAAATATTTCTTATAGCAAGAGCGTTGTACAAACTATTTGGAAATATATATATAAAAGTTATATTGAAATTCTAATTTTATGAGAAAAAATTCATTTTTTTACGTTATATTCTATGTAAGAGCTTTTACAGAAAATAAAGAGGAGAGTATATATGAGATGTAATGAAGAGAATTATATTAAAAGATTAAAGAATGGTAAAGAAGATGCATTAGAATTCATAGTAGATAAATACTTACCAATAGTTAAAGCTGCAGTATATAAAGTATTATTCCCTATAAATAGAGAAGAATTAGTAGATGAATGCATAAATGATGTATTCCTTTCTGTATGGAAAAATGCAAAAAAGTTTTCAGGAGAAGAGGACTTAGATTTTAAGAAATGGATATATAAAATATCTAAATTTAAGGCTATCGATTATTATAGGAAAATTAATAAAATTTCAGAAGTTAGTTTTGATGAAAGTAATTTACCTATAAATAATTCAGTAGAAGATGAAGTTATTTATAGTGAAGATAAAAAAGAAATACTTAAATTAGTAAATAAACTTGAACCAATAGATAGGGAGATTTTTATCATGAAATTTTTCTTAGGAGCAAAGTCTTGTGATATAGCTAAAAAGTTAGGAATCACTAGAGCAGCAGTAGATAATAGGATTTACAGAGGAAAGAAAAAACTGAGTAAAAGTGCTAAAGTCATAAATTTGGAGGTGGTATAGGGATGAAGGATGTTTATGAACTATTAAATGAGGTTAATATAGATGAAAATGAGATAGAGGAAATGGAAGTAAGTGATTTTGAAAAAGAAAAGGTTAAAACTAATTTAAGAAAAGCAATGAAGAAGAATAGAAAATTCAAAACAGGATGGAAAGTTGCAGTAGCTGCAGGGTTTCTAATAGTTGGAGGAATAGTAACAATTGGTGTTACAAATCCAGCATATGCATCTGAGATTCCTGTTATTGGGGATATATTTAGGTTTTTAGATGGGGGTAGGACTGGAGTATATGATAAATATAAAGAGAATGCAAGTAAAATTAATATGAGTAGAGAATGCAATGGAGTTACTGTAACTATTAAAGATGCAGTATTTGATGGGCAAACTATAATTTATACCTATGAGATAAAGAGTGATAAGGATTTAGGCGAAAAACCATTTATAAGTGCTGGTGGACCTATACTTACAATAGATGGATATATGGGTGGAACAGGTGGAGGTTCAATAACTGAAAAAGTTGGAGAAAACACTTATATAGGGCAAGACAATAATACTATAAATAAAGAAATGGATGAGGTTAATTTTAAAATAAATATAAGAGAAATAAGTGATATGACATCAAAAGAAGGTGAGGATAAATCTGTAAAAGGAAATTGGGATTTTGAGTTAAGCTTAAAAGCAGTAGAAAGTGAAAAAAAGATTATAAATAAAGTTACAGAAAAAAGTGGAATTAAAGCTTTTATTGACAGTATAACAGAAACTGAAATGTCATGTATTATAAATTACTCTCAAGAAACACCTAAAGAGTTTGATAAAAAGTGGTTCTGGCAAGACTTAGATATTGAAGTAAGAGATGACTTGGGTAATGTTTATAAGGGTGAAGGGAATGGAGGTCGTAGAGATGCAGATGGACAAAGGTTTAAATGGAGCAAAACTTTTGAAAAATTAGATGATAAGGCCACTAAACTTATAATTTCTCCTAAAATGCGATTGGGAAATGGTGGGGGAGGAGCAAAAGCTGATGAAAATGGAAATATAGTTAATTTTGATCTTCCAATAGATGAAAATCATCCAGCACATGGAGAAATAGTATTAGATGATATAGTAATTGAATTAGATAAGGGACAATCAAATAAATAGAATTAATATCCTCTTCTTAGAAATGTTGAGTAATGTTATAATAAGTTGAAATACATTTTATGCAAATTAGGATATTAAAATTAGTAAAGAGATTTCAAGTAAATACAAGAAAAAGTGGAGGAATTATGAATAGAAAAATATTAATAACTATGTTAATTTCTGTAGGGATTTTTATGGTAGGTTGCAGTAATAAGCAAGCATCAAATGATACCAATTCCCAAGAAAGAACAAAGACAGAAGCTCAGCAATCAGTAGATGATAGCACTACAAAAGATAAAACCACTAATGAAACAAAATCTACAAATACAAGTAAAGAAAAGCTTGAAACCACTAAAGAAATGTATAAAAATAAGAAAGTAACTATTTACTATCCTCAAATTAAAGGTTTAAGTGATAGCAATAAACAGTCTAATATAAATAAAATGATTAAGGATGGTGCTTTATCATATGTTAGCAAGGGTGTTGAAGATAATTTAACTTTGGACATTAATTATAAAATAACATTATTGAATTCAAAGGCAGTGAGCATTCAATATTCAGGTGTAGCCAATTTCGCTAGTTCCATGCATCCAGATAATGTGTTTTATACTACAAATATAGATTTAAATAATGAAAAAATAATGAAGTTATCTGACCTTGTTAAAGTAGATAAGAATCTTGTGAATTCTTTTAGAAAAGGAAAGTTTATTCCATATGTTCATACTGAAGATGCAAAAACTGAAGAAGAATATAGAGCTAATATCAATAATATAGTCAGTACTACCATGGATGATAATTCTCTGCTTTCAGATTTCCAAAAGTCAGATGTAAAAGAGGAAATGATGAATATTCCAACTACTTCTTGTTACTTAACTGAAGATTCTATTGGAATTAGTATTAATGTTCCTCATGCAGTTGGTGATCATGTAGAATTTGAAATGAAATATGCTGATATAAAGAATAATAAAAATGCTAACAATAAGATATGGGAATAATCAAAAAGTTAAATGGCTTGTTTTTGATAAACAGGCCATTTAGCTTTGTTCTTCATATTTTTTTTACGAATTGATGAATATATCCATAAATATAATCTGTTTTTATGTATCCAAGATTTCGTTAAAATTATTTCTTCAAAGTGATGAAAAATAAAAAGTATAGGAAATAACCACAACAGTATGTTTATATCATTCATCTTCACTCCTCCTAATCATGCACTAATTGCCTTGTGATAATTATAACAGCATATTCTTAAGAATAAATATGGAAATATTCTTCACCATATATATGGTTATATTCTACAGAATATGCTGGTAAAATGCGGGTTGTAGAGGATTTAGGGACATAAAAATAAATTACAAGTCAGGCCAATTACCACTAGCTACTATCATAGCTAAAAGTTTTAATGTATTCTCATAAAATGTACATTTCTCTATAGGCTTCTTAATTAAAATATCCCAAAGAGAAACAATCCAATCATCATTTTCTTTATCAATAAGAGAACTAACAAGAAATGGAGCTACAAAAGATAAATCCTTATGATGACCAAAACTTTTTCCAGGATGACCATTTGCTATATAATAGCCAGATTTTATTTTTTTAGGATGAAGGCCAGTTTCAGATTTAACCCATTTATTTAAAATTTGAAGTTGTTTTGTTATGGGCCTATTATTTAGGATAATGTCCATAGAATATCTAAAGGGAATTCTACAACTATTAAAATAATAATCACCATCATGGTTGCTTTCTAAAACTTTAAATTTGGGAACTACATAATTTCCTTTATTTTTCATAAAAAAGTCAGGCATTAATCCATTATGTTTACTTTCTCTTTTCATTTGGTGAGCGATAATAGAGCTAATTCGCTTTAATACATGTTGCCATTTATCACAATTAATAGGATCAACTTTAATAAATTCTCTAATAATATAAGATGAAAAATCAGAACTTCTGCAAACATATCTAAATTTTTTATCTTCTATTTCATCCACCCAATCGCCTAAAGTTAAGATATAATCCTTCTTATTAACACAACTATCCATTAACCCATGGATTCTTTTAAGTGCTTCAGTTTTGTAGTTTGCTGAATTATTTTTATTAAAAAGTTTATCAGCAAGTAGCAGACCATAACTAATATCCATATCTCCATCAGTGGCAGAAGATGTTTCAGAATCAGAATTAACAATCTCTCCTTGGCTATTCTTTCTTTGTTGCCATGCCATTAGATTTTTATTATAAAAGCTTGGATAGGATTTTATATAATTATAAATTGCATGAAAATGATCTTTAGCTGTAGAATCAGATTTGCTCATAATAGGGAAGATGACCATTCCATATCCCATAGCTTCTGAGCAAGTAACTGCACTATTTAGAGTTACTTGATCTAAGGTGTAAAAGAGATATTCTTTTTTAGGAGAAGAATTTTCTATAGTCCTTATATAACGATTTTTCCAATTTATATAAAAAGAATATAATTCTAGATTTAGTTTCTTTTGAGAATAAGCTTTAATTAATGGTTTATTATACATTTTAACCACCACCTTCTTAGCAGTATATTTCTATAAAGATAAAAGA
Source organism: Clostridium sp. SHJSY1 (assembly GCF_031626875.1). Lineage (NCBI taxonomy): Bacteria > Bacillati > Bacillota > Clostridia > Eubacteriales > Clostridiaceae > Clostridium > Clostridium sp. SHJSY1. The sequence continues at coordinate 2,238 of NZ_JANDMF010000046.1, read as the reverse complement.
ATTCTAAATATTTGTATAATAAATAAACTTTTCATATGAATAAGAATACAATATCATTATGAAATTTTTTATCTGAGGTATATTATGGGATATTATTTAAAAGTAAAACCTGATGTAAAAATTTATGTAGAAGATCTTAATCCAGAAGGGGAAAATACTATTTTATTTCTTCATGGATGGCCAGGTAGCCATAAGTTATTTGAATATCAATTTGATTACCTTCCTCAAAAGGGTTATAGGTGTATTGGATTAGACCAAAGAGGTTTTGGAGAATCTGATAAACCTTTGACTGGTTATGATTATGATACATTGTCAGACGATGTTAGAGCTGTTGTGGAAGAACTTCAACTTAAAGATTTTACATTGGCAGGACACTCAACAGGTGGAGCTATAGCTATTAGGTATATGGCAAGGCATAGTGGATATGGTGTATCAAAGCTTGCACTTTTTGCAGCAGCAGCCCCTAGTCTTATTAAACGTTCATACTTTCCTCATGGACTAAGAACAGAAGCAGTAAAAGAAATAATTAATGGAACATATGTAGATCGTCCTAAAATGTTAAGTGGTTTTGGAGAAACATTTTTTTATAAGAAGGTGAGTAAGTCTTTTTCTGATTGGTTTTTCCAATTAGGATTACAAGCAGCAGGATGGTCAACTGCATTAGTTGCAAATACTTGGCTTGGTGAAGAAGCTCTGTTTAGTGATATGAAAAAAATCAGAGTACCAACTCTAATTCTACATGGAATTCATGATAAAATTTGTTTATTTCCATTAGCAGAAGAACAGAAAAGACTTATTAAAAACTCTAAATTAGTAAAATTTGAACAAAGCGGACATGGATTGTTTTATGATGAAAAAGATAAGTTTAATATGGAGCTTATGAAATTTATAGAAAGATATTGATGAGTAACTAAAACTAGAAAATAAGTTACCCCAAATATAAGTTGTAAATATGTATTCATTTAAATAGAAAGCTAGTTTATAATAAAATAGATAATTATTATTAAAAGAGAAGGGTTATAATAGATGATAAAATATTTACAATCAAAAACATTTAAGATGGCGTTATCAGCTACAATAGCTGTTACCATATCTAATTATTTAGGCTTACAATTTGGGGTAACTTCAGGAATAATTGCAATACTAAGCATTCAGGATACAAAAAAAGAAGCATTATTAGTTAGTGGAAGACGACTTCTTGCAGCTACAATAGCTATACTTTTATCTTTCTTTTTATATATTTTGCTTGGAAACAATCCAATGGTTTTTGGCTTGTTTCTAATAATTTTTATATCTATAACAAAGGGATTGAAAATTGAAGAAGGAATGGTTGTAGGAGCAGTACTTTCAACACACTTATTAACAAGCACAAATATTGATGTTTCATGGATTATAAATGAAGCTAAGTTAACCATAATAGGTATGGGAGTTGCAATGCTTTTTAATTTATATACAGTATCTCTAGAAGATAAATTTGAAGAGAATAGGGAGAAAATTGAAGAGAGATATAGATTGATATTATCTGATATGGCAGTTAGTTTAGTTACTCAATCTGTATCGATTCATGAGCAAAAGATATTATTGGAAGTTGAAGAGTTAATAAAAAGCACTAGAATTATAGCTCAGAGTATAAGTAATAATCATATATTTAAAAAATATAATTATTATATAAGTTACATAGATATGAGAATAGCACAGCTTGAGGCGATAAAAAGAATGGAGAGACACTTTTTAAGATTTGATATGACATATGAACAAACTAGAATATTATCAGAGTTTACAAATAATGTAGCTATAAATATTCGTGAAGATAATGATTGTGTTGACTTAATAAATAAGCTTACAACACTTAGAGGGGAATATCAATTAATGGATTTACCTAAGAATAGAAATGAATTTGAAAATAGAGCTATACTATTTCAATTCTTAAATGATTTAGAAGATTTTTTAATAGTAAAAAGAGATTTTAAAATAGAATATAGCAAATTGAATTAAATAATTTTTTAGACATTGCATAAATAGCAGTGTCTTTTTTATATAATTTATTTTTAGAAATAATTCACCAAAAAATATATTTTAAAATATAATATACATTGACAGGCGAGGTATATTTTACTATACTGTATCTATAAATGGTAAAAGATTGAATAAAAGTTTAAAAATTAAAAAGAAATCTAGTGTAGGAAATTAGATAGTATTTATAGTATTTTACGAACTACTTTTATATGAAAATAAGCT
>NZ_JANDMF010000045.1:0-44788 GCF_031626875.1 Clostridium sp. SHJSY1 | reverse complement strand
TTGTCCATCTGAAGAGGCGTATTGGAGTTTGGTTCAGAACTTTGTTATTTCGTTCAGAACTTTGTTATTAATGAACATATTTAATTCTTTTCAAATATATAAACTCTACAAAAACTATTTACATATTAGAATTAATATAAATTCCTTCACTACACTTGCTCAGGATACTTAAAGATTTTGTTGTTTTAAGTATTGCCTTCTGCTTATCGTTATAATATATATTTATTTTTGATTTTATAACAGCCTACTTAACTTTAAATGTTATTTCGTCATCCATTCCTTCGTATTTTTCAACAACTAATTTAGAATAATTCAACGCATCATTAGCACTTAAGTTTTGTTCAATGTAAATATTATCTGTAATCTCAGCAGGTTTTATCAAACTTTCTTTATCATCAGTAATAATCCTTTTTTTTCTGCCTTTAAAATCATTATGTCTTACTAAGCCTCTGAATATTTGTGAATCATATTCATACATTACCATACAAATTCTATAAAAAAACTCTCTCCAACTATTTATGCTATATTTTACTCCACATATTTCAAGCTCATATGGACTTCTTCCTGTAACATCTATGTCATCCATAATTTCAAATTCATTCATAACTAAATCATCATTTATATATATGTCTTCTACTTCGGGAAATCCCCATATAAGGATAGCCTTTTGAAGTAAACTATTTCCTCTATCATCTATTTCTTTTTCAGTCCATTCATCAACTTTAACTAACTGTCTATTTAACATAATATTAGAATTTATGAGATACTCTTTTTTTTCACTATAACTTTTATTAGATAGCTCTGAATTATATCCTGTTAATGTTAAGTTTCCTATCTTATTTAAATTAGTTTCGTGAATTTCTTTAAATCTTTTTCCTAAATCTACTTGCCATTTAGGAGTTAATGTTTGTGGCATTATATGTTCTATAGTTAAATCTTCCAATTGAACATTTTCTTTACTTTGTGATTTTTCTATTTCCTCTAAAATAAATCTTCCTTGTTTAAAATGATAAAAATCTTTATTTAAAAAACTCTCCTTTATAAAATTATCATTTGGAAATATTACTTTTCCTTTTTTGCTAATAAGTGCTACACTTATTTTCTTATCAATGCTTAACTCATTATATTTTTCTTTAGATATATCACGCAATAATGAAGCAAAAACCTTATTTAAAGCATTTGTTGGCAAATCACAAATTAATCTTCTTAATACATATGAGATAATAACATCTAAAGAACTACATAATTCAATAGTAGTTATATTTTTATATAAATAGCAATCTTCAAATATATTTAACAAAAATGGATATACTACAGTTGACTTTAATTTCTGTAATTCAAGTAATCTTTTATTAACATCATAATTAGGAGAATTACAATATTTAAACCAGCTATAATACTCACTATATGTTTTTAATTCTTCTAAAAATCCTTCTGCATCATAATTGCCTAAACCCTCGTAATATTCTTTAAAATTCTTATATACTTTATCTTTATTAGGTATTGTACCTGTTTTAAGTGTTAAATAATCTCTTATAAAATCCGAAATCATCAAATCTGGTAATAACTTTTCTATTTTTACCCAATAATTAGCATACAATTCTTCTTGTTTATTATATTCTTGTCCCATTAATAAATAATTTCTAATTAAATCTGCTTGAGTTAAGTCTAATCCAGTAGAATTTAAACTTTCAAAAATTAATTGTGGGTTTTCATTATCTCTTGATAATTGTATATACACAATCTCAAGCTTTTGTATACCTTCATATATTTCATCAGGTGTAAGGTTTGAATTATCTATTAATTCTAAAAAATACTTATAATTTGATATTATAGCTGACTCAGATAAATCTTCTATATTACCATCAATTACATCTTTATATATTTCAAAGTCAGATTTCATAGGTTTTAATTTAATTCTAAAATGTTCAGGCGCCCTTTTATTAATTAAAAAACTTTCATATATATCATCTTTAGTATCTTGATTTGTAATTCTTTGTTTTAATGCATTTAATAACAACATTATTGAAGTTAATCTTTGTTGCCCATCAATCACAATAAATTCTCTAAAATTTGCTGTATCTTCTCCTTGAATATAAACCATGGTTCCTAAAAAATGAATATTTCTATTACTATCTTTCGAAATCTTCTCAATATCTCTAAACAAAGTCATGCATTGCAATTTTTTCCAGTCATAATTTCGCTGATATACTGGTATTGTAAATGTTCTTTTAGATGCACTAATGAACTCTAAAAGATTTATATTATCCGCTTTCATGCCTTTTCCCCCTCATTACTTCAATCATTTCATACCATTACTATATTATTTGATTTAAAACAACTAAATACATCCGCATTTTAAGAAATATCTTCTATTTAAGTTAAAACACCTAAGATAATTCACTATTTCGATTATCTTACTTTTTATTTAGACAGAAGTAACTATTACTACTATATCTTAATTCTCTATAAATATTATTACATTTTTACTTTTGCCTCATCTATTTCTTTTAGCATATGATATATTAAAATAAAGTATTATTTTTATCATATTTACTATATATTTCTTTTAAATTATTATATTTTTTTATATCAATATCTTTTATAAATGCTAAACTTCCCAATATGTTATCTCTATTTCCTTGATTTTTAACTAAAAAACTGTATATTACTCTTTTAACTTCTCTATACTTTTTACTTCCAATAGATAAGGAGTTATTATTATTATCAATAACTATACCAGTAACAGCTCTTTTAGATTTTTTATTCATAAAATATGTTTTCTGCTCATTAAGAACAAATTTATTTTCATCTAATATAGCTTTAATATCTTTAATAATATTTTCACCTATATATTCCTTACTAGATATTATAATATCATCAGCATACCTAGTGTATATTAAATTTCTACCTCTTATGCATTTATTTATTATTTCTTCATCTATATCATACATAATACAATTAGAAATAATAGGCGACGCAACACTACCAATAACTAGATACTCACCTTTGTAAAAAACTATCCTCTTTATTAAATCCATATCTGTGCTATCTATTTTATCAATTTTTCTTAAAATCCTATCTAAATGATAATGTGATATGCTTTCAAAAAAATTAGTTATATCTAAATGTAACATATAATTAGAATTCTTATGAATTAAAGCATTTTTCTTTATCGAGTTTCCTTTTGAATATGCTGTACTACATTTACTAATAGGAAATTTCGAAAAAATTCTTTTTACCAACCAATATTGCAATAATTTAAGCTCTTTACTAGGATGATATATTGTTCTATATCCACCTTTTTTTTTAGGAATTCTATACTTTTTATAAGCAGTATTTTTTTCTGATATCTTTAATATAAATTCCTCATCCAAATTTAAATCTTTACTCATTAATTCTAATATCATCACTACCATCCCCCCACAATCTTTCAGGGTAATTCTTTCTCATCTCATAAAGAATTTTTCCTCTAACTTCATTGCACTTTTCCTTGCTTATATTAAATAAAGAATTATAATATGTATAATCGCCCTTTTTCTTTATATACTCTCCTTTTATATCTACCAAATCCATATTTTCCATTAATTTAATTATTTTATTTGAGGAATTAATCTTATGTTTTTCTCTATTTTTAATATCATATCCAGGAAATTCTTTAATTCTTTTATAAATATGAAAAAGTTCATGTGTTGTTATAGGTTCAAATAGCTCTATAATGTTTAATAATTCATAAATTAAATTCTTTAAGTCTAACTTTTTATAATTGTTATTAGGCGTAATAATAATTTCTTTTTCTTTTATACTTTTTATACTCTCATTAACTTGCAAATTGCTTTTGAATAAGTCATATTCATCATTAACTAATATATATCGTTCCTCATCATTCATTTTTATTTTTCTTATAGGACCTTCATTTATAAACGACTTGTCATCTTTATATTTTACATCATTTATTACAATAAGCTTTTTAAAAAACTTATTATTAACAGTAAATGCCCCTAATTCGCAAATTGTTCCAGGACTTTCTATTATAATTATAATATCTTCACTAAGTTCAGCTAATATTTCCTCAAATGTTAACGTATCAACCATAGAACTACTATCATATATTTTCTCTGATATTGTACATATTAATGTTCTAGATGATAACTTATCAATTAAAAATTGTCTCTTATTTTTATTCTCATTTAGCTGGTTACTATCAATAACATCCCCTGATTCATTTATTATCTGCTTTCCGCATATAAAAACAAATTTAGGTATTTTACAACTTACAAATTTATTTTTTCTTTTACAATATGATAACTTATCTATTATACTTTCAATACTTTTAGAATATAGAATTGACATAGTATACCCCCATTTGCATAAAAAAAGAGCTTTACATTAAAGCACAAGCCAAATGAAAGTGTGACTTAATTCTGCGGGGCATAATTAAGTTACAGTTTTATTTGGCAGAATGCTACCAATATCTCTTCCTCTGAACTCAACTCAAAGGAGCACAGCATATCAAAAATATACTATACGATTAATACTAAAGCTCTACTAACATTATACAACTTAGTTACTTACCAATCAATATTTTTCACTTTTTTACTTTTATATACATACTAATCATTATGTGGTATATCGTCATATAAAAATAGCTTTAGGCAACTTATATTGATACCTAAAGCTCTAAACTTCATTTACTTATGCTATGATTCGCTTTACACTCTACTAAATACTTTTCATAATATATATTTTGTATATTAATCATTTGATACCTACTAATCGCATCCTCTCCCACTGTCTCAACTCAGGAAACTTCTCCTCAACCCATCTATACCTTCTCTTCTGAAACTCTTCAATGCTCTCAATGTTTTCATCAAGATACTCCTTTGTTTCCTTTAATCTATATAAATTTCTTCCTAATAAATACCTGTTTCCTATCTTTCTACCTATTGCTCCAACTGAAACCCTCTCAGGTTTTCCTTCACTTTCTAATATATCTTCAACAGCCTTCTTGACCTGCTCCAATAACTCTAAATCTCTCTTATCCCAATCAATTTTTGAGTTATTTCCCTTTCTATTTCTTCTAGGCGAGTTTTGTTTTAACCACTCATTATCATATTTATACAGCCATGTATATGTAGAAATATCTATCTTCCTTATCTTTGTTGTATTGTAGCTTGGATATTCATTTAATAAATTGCTCCACTTAGTTCTATATTTTTGGGTTTCCTCATTACTTTTTTCTTTATATACCTTCTGTTTCTTAACTTCTCTATTTGCGAACATTTCATCAATATCTAGTCCTAAAAACTGTATCATTAAAAGATGCTGCAATGGGTGATACATTGTTCTATGCTTTCTTACAATATGAGTAACCCAATTGCTCTTATTATTTATATTAACCTCAGCTCCAACCTTTCTAAGATACTCTTCTCCATAAAGTCCAACAAAACTTTTTAATAGAGCCTCTTGATTTAAATTCATCTTATTACTGGCTATTTTCTTATTTATTAGCTGCTGTACATACACTTCTCTTGCATCATTCATCTCAAGTCTTTTATAATTTGAAGATAGTATTTTATGGACATTGTTACAATAAATTAACTGCAACTCTAACTCTCTATTATCTAACTTATGTATATCATTATCCTCTTGTAAATTATGTTCAACTTCTAGATTAAACCACTCTTGCCTATTTATTCTTCCTTTATCTTTGCTAAATGTTTTTAGCATAGTTTTATGTTTTCTACATATTAATACTCCATCTAGTTGATGCTCTAAATGCCAATATGCCTCTCCATATCTTTTCCTATCTTCCTCTATGCACATTTTACAGTATCTTAAATTTGTATTGGATTTGATTCTGTTATTACATAATCCTAATACATTATAAATTCTAGACCCATTACTACTTAGCATATTTTCATATACATTATCTTTAATCTCCGTAGTTGAAAAAGTAGTATAAAAGTTATATGCAGTATTAGATTTAATTAACTCTTCTGCTTTTATTACATACCTCTCTGGTATATTTTTATATAGTAATCTAAAATTAGCAGGTAATAATCTACCTGCTATAATATTAGTTGTATTATATAATTCTTTTAAAACTGTCTTATTATCAATTATTCCACTCCAAACCTTATATCTAGATATTACTCCATAAAATAATTCACTAGGATAAGGTGTTGGAAAAAATGTAAGTCTATTTCTATCCATACTAAACTACCTCTTGAAAAATATCTTTGTAATTTTTTATATATCCTATCTTTTTTAGATTCTCATATATTTTCTTATTTTCTTTGTTTGGAGCAGCTACTTTTCTTACATCATCATCTTCAAAAATTTTATTAGCTTTTCTTTTAGGATTATTTGCTTCTTTATTACTAGGGCCAACTATCATTTCTATAATTACTCTAACTATTTTCCCAACATCTTTTTCTCCTAAAGCTATAACCTCATCAATATATTTTTTTATTTCTATTTCCTTAAATCCTAATTCTAAAAGCTTAATGAATACTTCTTCCTTTATATCAACTTTAGCTTTACTCTTAATTTCTTCTTTTGCTCTTTTAAAATCTTCAATCTTACTATTCAATTCAACTTTACTTTTTTCTGCATTTATAAAATTATCTATATCTAAAACCATAATATCATTATAGGAAGTTATATTTCTCAAATCTCCTGAAGATAAAGCTTTAAGCATTGGCCTAACTAATTTTAAATTTTCTTTTGCTACATTTCTTATTATTGCAGCTGTAATACACTTCTTTCCTAATGATACTGCTCTAACTTGTGCCATCACAAATAGCTTTATTGCAATATCAATAATACCTTGTGATTCCTCATATATTATGTTTGAGAGCTCTGTGGTTAATTCCGTCTTCTCGTTTGTCCATTGATAATCCCATAGCCCTTCTAATAATAGAATCCATTGTTCATCATTTTTTAACCTATCCCAAACCATATCTCCTTGTCCACTTCCTCTTCTTGCTTGTCGAAATTCGCTCTGAAGTATTCCTAGAGCTTTTGGTGTTCCAACTAAAACAACTGGAACTCCTATAGTATTTATTAAAGTAACAAAATAATTTAACATTTTTTCTGCTCCACCACTTTTTGCTAAGCTAAGATGTTGAATCTCATCTATAATCAACATTCCAAGGTTTAGACTTCTAGCTACTTGATTCATTATTGGTAACAATGTATTAGCTGATAACCTTGCAGTATTGTACCTTTCAAAATAGTTAGTCCCTAAAACATTATCTACAGATAACAAGAAATTCAGACAAAGTGCCTTTAATGAACCATCAAATGGGCAATCTACTTTTAGCCAAGTTAACTGTGTTAAAGACATAGGAAATCCATTATATTTATCATGTGCTATTACTTGTGGTATTGTATTCAGAATTCTATTTAAAGCTGTTGTTTTTCCCATACCACTTACTCCAATTAAAGAAAAACCTGCTGCTGTTGTTACAAATAATTCTTCATTATTAATGACTCCATTTTCTATGTCTTTGTATCCATGATTTAATGACATTTTATATTCACTTGATAATGGATTTCTATTTATATATCCTTGTCTTAGCATCCTAGATATTCTACTTTCCAAATCTAGATGCATTGGTAATGGCTGAAAATATTTAAATATTCTTTGAATTATATGTAGTCTTATATGTGCTGGTAGCTTTTTCTCTTCATTATCAAACACAGGATATGATGATATTTTATCAATTACCTGTACTTTATCATCTATGTCTGGTAGAGCTTCAATTAGTGGGTTTCCTTTATATTCATATATTAATTGTTTTTTATATTTTGCCTTAATCTCTTTAATCACTATTCATGCTCCTTAATTTTCTTTTTAGTAAATCTAAATCACTAATTTCTACGCTTTCTGTGTCTTTATTTTCATTATGTTTTTGAGATTTACTACCATTTTCTAATATAAATGCCTCTTCTTTTTTATTTAATATCTTTTCAGCAGCTCTATTAGTTCTAATGCCTTTCAAATCCTTATTTTCCAATCTATTACTAGTTTCATTTTCTGCAACTTCAACAATTTCCTCGATGTTCTGTATAAAATTAATTTTATGCTCTAATTCCTCTCTTTCAAGTTCATTTACTTTTTCCATCTCTTTCATTTTTAAATATTGAACTTCATCAACTGTCATATTCAAGTATCTATATTCTCTGTTTAGTAAAAAGCATTTCTCATATTTACCAACATCATCTAACACCCAATATATATTATTTAGATTTCTTGGGTCATAGATTACTTTTATTTTATATTTTCCATTTAATCTTGCTTTTTCAAATAACCTTTCTTTAATTGCTTTTAATGAACTATAATAAACTCCTTTAAATCGTATTCCTTTTTCTGTAATAGTGCCATAATCTCTTGGCATAAGGCTATATTTTAGAGTTTCTTCACTTAATGCTTTTAAAATACCACTTCTATTTTTAATACCCCAATTCCATATTTTAATTGGAATTGGTTCAACACCATCTGCAATCATATCTGGTTCTAGTTTGTAATGCTTTAAAACACAATTATTGTTATGATGTACTATATAATTTATTATTATTCTAGTAAACTCTTTAATATTTAACTTTGCCTCTAACCTATAATCTTTTGCACCTCTTTGCCTAAAATCTTTTTGAATAGCTCCAGGAACTAACCCCTTTATCATAAGATTTAACACTCTAAAATTTTGCTCAACTACTGATTTCCACTCTGCTCTATAAGGACTAGTATTCTTTACTACAACATTTAAGTTGTTAACTAAATTATCTGCACTAAAACCTTCTAATTCCCCTCTATCTGCTAAAATAGAAAATGGAACATGGTAACAAGGCCAATCTTTCTCTTGAATATCAATATCATATTCTCTACAAAACTCTATTTTAGAAGTCATTGAATTATATAAAGCTGTAGCTGCACCTATCCAATTAGGCCCTTCTAATCCAATATAAAATCCTGTTATCATTCTACTAAAAGTATCTATTACCATATAAATTACTGGTCTTCCAATAATCCACTCTTTATTATATTGTGATACAAGATAAATATCCCCTATAGTTGCATCTATTGCATATTCCATCCCTGGTCCTAGTATTCCGTTATTTGCACTATTTAATATTGCTCTATGTTTTTGTTCAAATACTCTTGCTCCATATCTTTTACTTATCTCAACTTTCAAATCTCTCTCCTTATTAAACCAATATCTAAATTGATTTAAGGTTGGAATTCTTGAAACATTTTTAATTCTTAAATCTTTGCTGTTTATATCACTTTCTGAAAAATATTCTTTTATCATTAATTCATATGTAGCTTTTAAAGAATTTTTATTGTAGTTATTATAAAATTTATTTATAGATTTCTTAAATATCCTTTTGTTTTCTTGACTAACATTTATTCCTCTAGCCTCATTATATATAGAAGGTCTTCCAACTTTCTTAACTCCTAAAACTCTTTCTCTCCCTCTAGCTCCACACTTATAATATCTTGGCAGCAATGAATTTTTTGTCCTTCCACCTTTCAGATATCTTTTAAAATACACATCTATTGAATTCCTCGAAAGATTATATTTTTTAGCTAAATGCTTAATATATTCAACTCTTTCAAATGTATAAATATTAGGCTCTGAAATCATTTTATAAAGTTCATTAATAATCCCAAAATACTTGTCCCTTATTTTCTTGCTTGAATATTTTATTTCTTCTTCTTCAACTACAAGCATCATACTATCTTCTTCAACAAACTTAATGATTCCAGCATCTAGCTCACACATTAAATCAATACAACTCAGATTATATGGCCAATTACTATCATTTATGCTAATTAAATAAACTAAATCAAATTCTTCTGAAAACCACAGAACTCTACAAACATCATTTCCAATAGCTAACAAAGAATTAATTACTAATGTACTCATCAATATAACCTCTCTCTTCATTACCTATCACAAATCTTGATATTTTATCATTTAATGTAATTTTTTTATTCAAATCAGTTTTTATTTTGTTGGCAACAATCATCTTTTTTAATACTGCTACAACCTCTCCATTTAGCTCTAGTAACTTTTCAATATTTGCAATTAAACTTATTATACTTACTGAACTTGAAGTTTGAACACTATCAACTATAAGATTCTCAATTAATATTTCTTTGTCATAATCAATCTCATTATCACCTAATAAAAGCCACTTTATATTTTCTACCCTTTCAATTTCTATATCCTTATTGGTAATTATAAACCAATCTACCCCTTTGGCCTTCCAATACCTTCTTTCTACCTCTAATTTCTCTTGTGTTGTAGTTTTATAAAGTTGACTTTCATTTTTTACAGAAATAGCTATATATTTTTCAATACCTTCATCATTTACAGTAATAACAAAGGTTGTTGTAAATAAATATTGTTCTCCTGTCTTTTTATTTTTAAATTTATTAAGATTTATATTTTCCAAGTTTATATCTAAATCAAATAAATCTAACAATGGATAATGCTCCTTAATATCAATTACTTGTGTCTGAAAATCTAACAAATAGAACACATTACTTTCTAAATCACTTAATAAATGATGTAGCCTACCTGTAGTTTTTCCTTTAACCCTGCTTACCCTCCCCCTGCTTGGAAAATCTTGAATTTTAATGCCTGAAACATACTCTTCTTTTTTATCCATGAAACTACCTCCAAAAATAATTTTGAGCAAAATAAAAAAACCATTCTTTCCACAATAAATGTGTAAAATTATAGTTTTCTAATTGTAATTATTTTCTTATATTAATAGTTTTCTAATCATTTTTTTCTATAACAGTTCCATTTTCATCTTCATCTTTTCAATCGATGGGTTAGTGTAAATAAGAGTTGTTTGCACAGATTTATGACCTGCCAAATTTGCAACCTCTGCTATTGTAAATCCATTTTCCAATGCATTGCTACAGAAGAAGTGTCTAAGCATATGTGGTGTTATAACATCACTATACCTTTTTATTTCTTTATTTACTATTGTTCTATCTAATTTTTCCCTTTCCCTAGATATAAATAAATACTCACCTTTATCCTCTCTAACTTTCAAATATTTTTTGATAGCATTTTCTATTTTACTATTCATATAAATAGCTCTTTGTTTATTTCCTTTCCCATTACTTATTATAATATCTTTACTTAAAAAATTAATATTAGCTACTTTTAAATCAAGAGCTTCTGATATCCTGAGTCCTCCATAGGCTAATATGGTTATAATTGCATATAATCTTGAATTACCACTTTCTAATACTTTTTGCCTAAAACCCTCAACATCATTTTTATTAATTTTACATGGATTAGCTACATTAATTTGGATTTTTATAAAGTCCTCCTTGAAAATAACTAAATCATCTTGAACTCCATTTTCTATTAAAAACTTATTATAGGATACTAAAGCACTAATTTTAACATTAATAGTATTAGCATTTAGTTCTTTTCCCTCATGCTTTTTTATGTTTCTAAGATAGCTTTTATATTCCAAAATATTTTCTCTATACAATCTATTAAATTTAATTCCATAACTATCTTCAAACCACCTTTTATATTCTTCTATAGCCTTAATATAGCTCTCTTGGGTATTGTCACTTTTGGATTTGCTACATAAGTAATTTTTAAATAAATTCAAAACCAGCCCTCCTTTCAATCTTATTCTATCGCTCATTAATTTTTTGTTCAACATAATTATGTATGTAGCATATTCTATTCATTACTAATAAGCTTTTTATACATTAATACTATGCCAGTTATAAATATTTTGCCAGTTATAAATATTTTTAAGTTATTTCATTTTTCTTATTAATTTAAGTGTTTTTACCCTAAAACAGAGCATAAAAATGTAAATTAAGTGAACTTATTAAATAATATGCAAAAAGTTGAAATAATATGTAAAAAGTGGTATAGTATTACATGGTAAGACTAGCTAGTTTATCAAAACAGAAAAATATGAGAGGGGGATTAGGAAGAGTTTACATAAACACTCTTTCTAAAGATTTTATGAAAAAATTAGTTTCAAAAATAATGGCAGTAGTTGTGCTATTTAGCCTTATTGGTTTAGCACCTCAATTTACACAAAAAGCTTCAGCATCACCAGCTAAAACTGTATCACAATTTTTTATTGATGGTTATGTTGATGCTGGTAGTGCTACTCCATATTTTCATGAAAAAAGTGAAAACTGGAAAATGAAAAAATCAGATTTTCCAATGTTAGTAGAAACTCAACAAATGGGTTACGGTCATTGTACTGTTTATTTAGATGGAACTGCTCTAAATGACTCAGAGTGTTCATTGCAGCAATATGAAGGAATTAAAGGAACTGGAACAAATGAAATCGTTGGATGGATTTATGATTTCAGACTTACTCCAAATACATCTAAGTTGGGAACTGGAACTCACACAATAAAGGTAGTTTGTTTAGGATTAAAAGGTAATACAATGTCTGATTCATTCAATTTTGTTGTAACAGACTAGTAGAATTTTATAAATATAAGATAATTGTTTAATCGCAATTATCTTATATTTTAATTATATATAAGAAAGGAAGACAAGTTATGAAAATAGTAAGTCAACAAGCATATTCAAGTGTTTATATTCCTAAAAAACAAAATGAATCAAGCAATGTTGCTACAGAAAGTTTATTTACTACAAAAGAGATAAACACTTTTAAAAATAGCAAGTGTGTTTATGAAGATAAAAATATAGTTCCTTATTCAATAGTATATAATGATGCAACATTAGAAAATAGTAATAACAAAATAATAAGTAGCTCAGAAGATAAAATGAGTGATGAAGAATTAGCTTTTAAATTAGACAAAGATTTATATGACCATAGCGATTTATCAAGCAAAGGAATAAAATTTAACAGCAACGAATTTAAAAATTGGTTAAAAGAACAAAAAAAATCACTTGTAGTTCCCCCTGACGCTCCACCAAAGATAAGAAAAGCATTAACAGATACACTGGATTCATTAAAAAAGAAAGATGAAGTTGCTTGGTTTAGAACTTGTAGGGCAATCCATCGTGGATTAAAAGGGTATGATACTACAAAAACTAGCTCATATTCAAAGGTGTTTAATGATATACTTCAGGATAGCAAAGATTATATAACTTCCATAAATATAAGTGGTTTATCTAATTCCTCAATATTCAAAGATGGTATAAGAGTTAAACAAAATATGATTGAAGTTTTTACTAAGTTAAAAAGCAAAATAGAAAGTTCTTTATAAGAATTATAAAGAATCTTATCACTTTATTGCTGATAAGTTCAAATATTAAGAAATGGATTATAGTTATGAGAATAGGAAGTACATTATCATATTCAAATGTTTATTCTCCTCAAAACAAAAAAGATATTGAGAATGAAATTAAAGATAAACCCACCAAAGAAAGGTCAATTGTAAACAGAAATGTAAATATTACAAATAAAAATATAATACCATATGAAACTGTCTATAATAAGGCTACTTTGCAACAGAACAAAGGGACATCATTAAATAGTTCAAATGATAATTTAGAAGACAAAGAAATAAATTTAGTTTTAGATAAAGAAATATATAATAAAAATAGATTAGAAAAACAAGGAATAGAATTTGATAGTAAAGAATTCAAAGAGTGGTTAGAAAAAAATAAAAAAAGTTTTATAATTCCAATTGATGCTCCTGCAAAGGTTAGAAAAGCATTAACAGATACAATAAATTCTGCAGATAATACTATGGTTAAATTTAAAACAGCAAAGGCATTTTGGAGAGGTGTGAAAAACATTGACACCAAGGATGTTGATTCTTATGAAAAATTAAGTGACAATATAATTCAGTATAATAAAGATTATATTACTGCCTTAAAAATAGGTGATTCAACCTCTAAAGAAGTTAAAGATGCTATAAAAAATCACACACAAATTATAGATATAGTAACGCAGTTTAGAAGTAAAATTAAAAAGATAAAAACATCAGATAATGTCCAGTAAATCATAAATACAAATAATTTTATATATTGTTGGACTTCTATAAGAGACAATGCTGATTTTGAGCGATAGATAAATCAGACTTAGGTATAAAATCCTATTAATATTAATCTAGAATAGTAAAATTCAAATATAAGATAATTACTTAATTGTGATTATCTTATATTTATATATAAGAAAGGATTTTTAGTTATGAGAATAGGAAATACATTATCATATTTAAATGTTCATTCTCCTCAAAAACCAAAAGAGGTACTAGATGAAATTCAAAATAATTCAATTAAAGAAACTACTAAAGAACACACTACTAATAATTACTATAATAGAAGTGCTGAAAATTTAGAGTCTTATCAAACGGTTTATAATAATGCAACATTAGAAAATAGTAATAAAGTATCCCAAGATAATACTGAGGAGCAACTATCAGATGATGAAATAACTTTACAATTAGATAAAAAATTATATGATGAATGTCATTTAAAATATCGTGGAATTGAATTTAATAGTAAAGAATTCAAGGAATGGAAAGAAGAAATGAAACCTCATTTTATTGTTCCAGTAAATACTCCTCCTAAAGTAAGAAAAGCACTAACTGAAACGATAGATTCAGTTAAAGATGAAAGTGTTAAATCTGAGGTCCAATTTTCTTTATGGGAACAAATGAAGAGTTATGATAAAGCAGATAGTACATCTTACCCAAAAGCAATAAGTGAAATAATTAGTGATAATAAAGATTATATAACAGCATTAAAAAACTGTAATTTATCGCAAACAGCCATGGTTAAAAAGGCAATAAAAGAAACTGAACAGCTTATTGATGTATTTTCACAAATAAAAAATAAATTAAAAAATATAGATATATTTAATCAAAATAGTACTAGAGTTAATTTTTCAGATGACTTAGTTTCTCATCCAATAATATATAATAATGCTCCAATAGAAAACAGCAATTCTAAATTAGCAAACAAGCAAGAAGATAGTATGACAGATGAAGAAATTACTTATGAAATGAATAAAGATATATATGATAGTGAAAACTTATCAGAAAAGGGAATAAAATTTAATAGTAAGGAATTTTTTGAATGGTTAGAAACACATAAAAGTGGCAGACCAGTCCCATACGATGCTCCTCCTAAAATCAGAAAAAATTTAAAAGATACCTTAGATAAATTAAGAAATGAAAATGGTATTGTTTGGTTTCGTGTTGGGAAAGCTCTTGCTAGAGGATTAAAAAACTGTGATACTAAGGACCCTAAATCATATCTGAATATATGTGATAATACAATTCAGAAAAGCAGGGACATGCTCTCTTCTATAGCTATGGCAGGGTTAAATGATAGCCCTATGTTTAAAAGTACTATAATGGCTAATAACGCTTTAATTAATGTATTTAGTAAAATAAGAAGTGATATTAATAGCTATTTTTCAGAATAAACAGTAAATTTTATATATTATTGGACTTTTATAGGCATAATTCTAATTTTGAACGACAGATGAATTAGATAGAATATAAAAGATTACAGCCCCACCCCTTAAATTTAAGGAGTTGGGGTTTTTCTTTTTTTATTTATTATTTTTATATAATTCTCTAAAGTAATGATGCCTTTCTAATAGATTTTTAGTTACAAAGAAATCATCATTTGATATGTGCTCTAAAAAACCATTTCCTTATATTATTATGTTGCATTTTGAATTTATAATATTACATATAATTATGTTGCACATTCATATTTAAACTATGAAGAAACTCATCCTCAGTTCAACATAAGTTAAGTTGTGTTGCAAAATTATATTTGATGTTTTTCAAGTTACTTATGGTATTGTAAATAAAATAATATCACCCATAAAATTTCAATAATTCTTACCTGTTCTTTATTCTAGAATTGGATATAAAAGAGAGCGTATCCGCTCTCTTTTATCTTCTTATCTTAGTTTTAATAATAGATACATTCTTTAATACTGCATCTCATTTTTAGTATATATGTATCTACTTTCTTCTAAAATATAATTATCTGTATATAGAAACTCCAGGGCATCTATACTGTCAATACCCTTATATTCTGCTCTTACATATGTCCTATCAACACGCTCTCCCTTTTCTTTTTCATAGATTCTTACAAAATAATGTTGGGGGATTTTCAAATCAATAAATTGAGCTACATCATTCATCAACTCATAATCTTCAAAATCTCTTATTTTATTGTACCAAGTCCCAAAATCATATTTACCATTATAAGTTCTTTTATTTATAAAAGCTTCTGCCAATTTCATTCTATCTAAATTATTAACCTCATCTACTGAAATCAATTCGCCATCTTTAAACCACTCAATATTATGCGATACAAAAGTTCCTAAAACAGTCTTAATTCCTCTAATTGAACTTTCATCATAGTAATCAAAAAATTCTCTATATAAATCATCCATATAAATTTCCCACCTTCCACTATTAATAAATTGTCTTTAAAGTTGATTTTCTATTCCTTCATCATACTTTTTTGCTTCTTCAAAGAACTTTGTTTTCTTTATTCCCAATAAATACATAGCTTGCTTAGCATCAACTTCTTTGTTTCCATATCTTCTAAATACCTCATTTGAATACTTTGGTAATAACTTATTCTTTCTTCCCACACTTGTCTTAATTTTTCCTGTATAAAAATTAACCTCAATATCTTCAATAGATATCTTATTTTCATTTTCATATGATACATAATCATTTTCTCTACTTATCACCCATATCCCTTTTTCTAGAAGCTTACCAATATATCTATTTACGAACTGTATATCCATACTTATCTCATTAAAGTTTTCTATCGCTAATATATCTCCGAATTCTAAGTTATCCATAATATATGTAAGATTATTTCTTTCAACATTTAAAATGCTATCATGCTCCATTATTATTTCATCACAATTTAGCATCCACCTATAAAACTCTTCCTTTTCTTCAAAATCACTTTTATATCCTGTAAAATATCCTATCTTATTTCCCATTGCAACCTCCAACAAAAACTTTTACTATTCTATAATTGTTATTGCTGGTTTATTGCAAGTTTTTTTTATTTACGAACTTTATTTTATAGCTAATTTGCGAACTCCTTTAATTGTTTAATTTACAAACTAGAATTACTACTTTTTATTTACAAACCAATACTGAATCATGGAATAACAATAATAAAGCTAAAATTGAAGAAGTATCTACAGTTCGTAAATAGCAATACAACATTTACTTATGCAAATACCTGTATCTCTCCTATTTGCGAACTAGCTATAATTTACGAACCAACTACAGATACCCCTATTATATCTATACTAAATATTAATAAAATTCTATTTACGAACTCCAATTATTTCACTACAAAAATCTCTTTAGTAGTATGTGTAGTTCGCAAATAGAAAAGTAGTTTTTTATTCTTTAATACTAATATTAAAAACGACAGCATTATGAATAGATAAATCAGACCCTGTTACATATTGCATACTTGGCTGAAAGTCAATGGTTATAGTATCATCCTTAAATAAATTAACCATACAAACTGCTTTAGTTAGAACCATAACAGCTTGTCCAAATGCAATTAGTTTAATATGTTTTCCTTCCTTTAAACTATAGATTATACTAGTAGCTAATAACTTAGGGTCTGTTTTTGTAGCAACCTTTACTTCTTTTATATTTTTATTATGCATATTAACGAACTCCTTTTTATAAAAAATATTTACATATTTCTATAATTGAATTAGCATAATAAAATCAAGTATATAATGTTAATGTATTTTGCTACTTCTACATACTTTCAAATCGTAAAAAATCTATCTTATAAGTAATAACATTATAATATTTATGTTATCTATGTATATTTGTTTTATATCAATCAATATAATTTAATACTATATGCCAGTGTAATCATTATATTTATGTCCTTTACATATTGTAAGATATCAATATACAGATATTGTAAATAATTATTTCAATTTGATATGTTATCCTTAAATATATTATTTCTGATACCCCCATTTTCTTATAACAATATATAAAAGAATAGGGGTATTGGAGTTTTTTTATTATCAATTAAATTAAATATTGTCATATTGTAATATTTTCATTTAATCATTGTTTTTTTCTATTTGTGAGTTACAAATTTTTTTATATGTATCAGTTAAATATATTATTTGTAATCCCCCCATTTTCTTATACATTATATAAAGGAATAGGGGTATTTGATATTTGTATTATCAATTAAGCTAGATATATCATATTGTAAGGTTTATATTTATTTCTATATTTATTGATATTTTTTATCAATAAAATTAGATATCATGGTATTGTAATTATTTTTATTTAATTATTGTTTTTATTTAATTTATAAGTTATAAATATATTATTTCTGATACCCCTATTCTCTTATAACAATATATAAATATATAAGTTATAAATGCTTAGCCATGATAATAGCATCTTTTATCACATGCATGATTTGATATGAATTCTCTAAAACTTTTGTTTTTCTCTTTAGCTTTATCAAATTGATTTTGTTTAACTCCATTTAATCTTAATATTTCAGCTATTTCTAATTCTGTTGTCCAAGTATGATTTTCCCACCAATCCATAATTTTTTGTGCTACACTAATTTTTTTATTATTTCTGCTCATTACCTTATATTTAAGGAATTCATTGCTTGATAGATATTCTATATTTATATTGTATCTTTTTTCTATCATATCAATTAATTCATTATTTTTACCATCTATAAAAATATATATAATAATCTCTTCCTTAGAGCTAAAATTTCTTATTTTTGTTCTAAAAATATTTTGCTCAAAATCACATAATATCTTGCTAAGCATTATGTCATCTATATCTTTATTTTCAAAACTCCCACTAAATCCATTTGGTCCTTTTTTAAGTTTTTTTAATTCATTTATTTCAATTTTTAGTTCCTCCTCTGTCATTACATTAAATGCTTTGATTCTATTTTTATCCATCAACAAATATAATCCTATATAATGGTAATCAGGTTGCCTATTCCACCCTACATGCATCATTTTAGTTATATCTCTATATGCATTAGAACCTTTTATATTTCCAAAATACAATTTGATATGCTTATCAGTATTTACCTCTATTTTACTTTTCACCTCTTTGTGACTTGCTATTATTGCTGGTTCATTATAATGAATTCTATTTTTTATAAATTCATTTAAGACCTTTATTTTCATATACGAATTTGCCTTTATGGACTGCTTGGACATATTTTGATTAACATGTAATATTTTTAAATTTTCCTCTTTCGAATCATCTACCTCAATAAAATTGAATTTGTCACTATAGCTGTATTCCACATCAATTTTTGCAGTTGCATCAAAGACCCAGTATTTTACACTATCTGTATCAAACTCTATTGTATTATCTTTCAGTAAAATAAAGAATCTTTTATTTTCCATTTTTTTATTTTTCTTATTTACAAATAATCCTCCATTCTTATATAATTCTATAAGCTTACTTATCCTATATAATACATCTGCATTTAACATTTTTTCAGCTATATTTATAAATTTATTCTCTTTATCAAACAAATCATCTTCCCTAGCTCTAAACCACATAATTTCGTTTATATCTTTTAAATAATCTTTAATTTCTTCTAACTTAAGTTCAGCATTTCTAAACTCTTTTAAAAGAATTTGTTTATCTTCATTTTCTTCAATTTTATCAATCTCTTTTTTTATATCAGACATATATTCCACATCTATTGTAGTTTGATTGTATATACATGGTTTTTCATCAAAAATCACAAGACGTCTTGCCCCATTCTTCCACCTATAAAATTGCTCCCGTTGTTTCTTAGATAACCTTTCATATTTTTGTGTTGACATTAATAATATTGGATATAATGATTGCTTTTTTAATTGCAAAATATATTTTTCTTCATCTAATGTACAATTAACCTCGTCTTGATATTTTATCAGCATACACATTTCTTCTAATCCATCAAATTCTTTTATTTCTTTTAATCTCTCTAATTTATCTGTTACAACTATTACACCATCTAATTTATCTTCTTTTGTTTTATTCTCTACTAATCCCTTTAAAAATAACTTTATAGCTAATGTCTTTCCAAATCCACAACGTACTGGCACTACATTTACTTTACTAAACTCACAATCTGTATATAAGCCTCTAACAATCTGCTCTATAAATTTCTCTTGCTTTTTATGTGGCTCTCCTATAATATTTCTAAACCCATTTAATACTTGTTTTATCTTTTCATCAACTTTTTTCTCATTTAAATTAAATATCTTATTATTGACCATACTACTTTCCTCTTTTTCTCATTTTTTTTCTTTAGTATACTAAGATTATTTTTATTATACCTAGCTGATTTTTAAAAGTCTAATTTTACGGAACTGTTAATTTTTCACATCCAAATCCTACAAGGACATCTTTTACAATTATGGCTTCCTCAAATGATTCTTCATTAGTTTTTCCTTTATTAATTGTTTTGGAAATAATTTTATTACTACTAAAAAAGGCATAAATATCATGTGACTTCTAACTCATCTAAAAAGATGTATTACTTGATATTTATACCTTATTAAGTTCTATATTTATTTTAGTATCGATTTAATAAATTTATTGCAACCACTAAAGTTTCTCTAAGAATAATCTGATTTCCTCATCCGTTAATTCTCCTCTTTCTATCAAATCAGCCAAGCTCTCAAAATAACACTGCTCATCTTCTTTAGCTTTTTTATACTCTATAAAATCTATTACTTTTCCCATATTTAAAGCCTCCTTTTATTAGCTAGAATCCCCTCTATTTGATTAATACACTTTCTTATATTCTCACTTATCATTTCCTTAATTTCTTTATTATCTTCTTCTAAATAACTGATATTTATCATAGCAATTTTAAGCTCATCTTTTATATCTTCTATTGATTTTATATCTACTGCCAATAACATTTCCATTATATTTCCCCCTTTTATTTATCCTTTATAGAAAAAAACTATTATATACAGACCCATCCCCTCTCTTAAAAAGGCATTTAAGTATGTTAATAATAGTTTTCTAATAGTCATATCTGTATTTGTTTTTGTTTTTCTATTCTATCATATCTTTAGAATAAACGCAGGTGAAAAATCTTATAATTTCTACAAAAAATACTTGACACTCCTATATAAGATACATTACATATAAATATAAAATAAATATGAAAGGAGGGTAGTTAGATGCCACGTGATTTTAAAAGAAACCCTTTATTTGAAGAAATTAATGATACTATGAAAGATGCCGCTACTGAAAGATGTGCTGCCATTGGATTTAGAAGTAAGACTTTTTTATTATTAAAGTCTAGACAAAGAGCAATCGATTATATTTACAGATTAGAATTTATACTTAATACCTATGAAGATTTTGGATATTATTCAAGTGAGTATGAATCTATTAGCGCAGAACTTGAATTATTTAGAGCTACTAAGCTTAAAATAGACAAGTTTCTATATAACCACTTTAATATAAAATATATTCCCCAATAAAAGGAGGCAAAATTGTGAAAAAATGCATTAACACTGAATTAATTGATACAATACAAAAAAGGATTAAATCTACCGCGCTTGACACTATATATCCAAAAAACATTTTTTGCAAATTATTGGATTTATTAAGAGCTAAGCAGGAAGCTACAGAGTATCTAAATAACCTCTATAATATTTTAGATAATGATATAGAACTTGTCTATACAGATAAAGAACTTAAATCAATTAAAGAATTGATTGATTTATATACTTGTTGTTTGGCAAAAACTGATAAATTTATTTACCAATATCTTAATCTAGAATATATTCCAAAATAGAAATCTGTTTGCAATAATTAAATAATAACCAATTAAGAGGCATATTATATACACATAATGTGCCCCTTATTTTTTTATCTGTTGATAAAATAATTTTCTGTTAAACTACTTACACTTAACGTTACTTTAAAGAGCTCCCAAGGGAGCTCTTATCTTTTGCATCTATTTTAATAACATTGTATGTAAATTGTTTCGTTTAACTTGCTCTTCCTCTATAATCATCTTCATTAAAGGTCTTAACTAACTCTACAACTTTTTTACAAAATTGTGCACTTAATAATTCTTTTATTTCTTTTCCTTTGGTATTAAGATTATCAATATCAACTATATCCAGATTTCTTTCTGTAATTTCTTCTTCATCAATTGGTAAATGAAAAGAATAATTACTTGTTTGATAGAAAAGATAATAATTATCTTTTTCTATATCAACAATTACATCTATAAAACTAACATACGTTCTAATTTCTCTATCATAATACTCACCATAATGTACAACTTTTTCTGTTTCTGCATAAATAGAATACTCTTCATCATATTCATCACGATATCTTATTCTTTTCGTTTTAATTATCGTTTCTTTATGTATACATTTAGGTTTTAATAACTTATTAAGCAAGAATTCTTTATCTCTATAAGCCTCTTGTTCTTTTCCTTCATATCTTTCTCCATTTCTTTGGTATAAGTCATATCCTCTATTTCCTGCTTTCCTATAATTCTCTTGTTTTTTATCTCTATAGTTCTTAGCCCTTTTATTTATGCTATATATAACTAACTCTATCATATCTTCAGTTAATATTTTTTCATCTAAATTTTCAACGAATTTTTTAGGTGTTTTCATGTTGATTCCTCCGCAAATATTAATTTATCAGCTGATAATTAAATTATATTAAATATCAATCCAAAAGTCTATTTTTACGGAGCTTTAAACTTTAAATATTTACATCTTGTCATTTTTCTTTATAATAGTCATAAATAATACTCACTCGCTTTTGTCTTTTCTTATTATAGGTACAGCAACACTGGCTCCGTTCAGCCTTCCAATTCTGAAAATATGGTGGACGAATCAAAAAACTACTTCATAAAGTTAAAAGTAACTTGCTTACATTAAATAAATATTTTTTTATTTCTGCAACTTTTATCACTTTTAATATCTTGATATAATTTCTTAGTATCTTGTTCTGATACTGGTTTACTTAGATATAGAATCTCAACTCCAAATTCTGTATATATTTTGTCTAATATTAAACCTATCTTTTTATCTTCAATTTCTAATTCATGCTCAAGTTTCTTTTTTAATTTTCTCATTTTAATAATCTCTTTTTTAGCTGCTTCATGCGTATTAAATATTTTGAATTTGCTTACCCATACATGTTTACCACTTTTTAACTGTATCCATTTAGAAGTCCCTCTTCCATTTTCTCTAACTATCACTCCTTCTAATATTTTTTTATTTCTTATAATATATACTTTTGTCAAATTTACCACCTCCTTTCTTATCATTTTTTATTAAATAAGCTCATTTTCTCATTTCAGGTATTACTATGCCCATCGTAAATGACTTATATTCTTTTTACTTTTAAATGCTTACTAAAGCTAGTTTGTCCATCTTTACAAATGTAAAGTAAAATGATACAAATCTTAATATATTTTTAAACTTATATCCTAAACTGTTAACTTTATAAATACTCATATATAATTACACCACAACCCTTTTAAATTCTTAATTTTTTAAAATATTATCTATATTTTTATAATAAAAAAGCATTCTGTAGAACGTAAGTTTGAATAAAAGGGTTGTAAAATCTTTATTCATTTGCTAAACTATCAGTATTATGTATCATAAAAGGAGAAATTTTATGTCTTATCGTGGAGGTCCTAGACTTGGGGCAGGTAGACCCCCTTTAAATCAAGCTAAAAAAATAGGTGTTAAAATATATATAACAACCGAATTGAAAGAAAAAATTATTACAAATGGTATTGGTAATAGCTTTTCTGAAAAAGCTTGTGAAATAATAGATTCAGAGTTACGCAAAAGAGAAGGGAAGAATAAAAATGAATAAAACGGTTGTTGAACTATTTGCTGGTGTAGGTGGTTTCAGAGTTGGTCTAAATAACACACATACTGAATGGGATTTTGTTTTTGCAAATCAATGGGAACCTAGCAGAAAAAATCAAGATGCTTTTAATTGTTATATATCTCACTTTGGAGATAATTTAATACATAGTAATGAAAATATTAGCCTTATTGACAAATCATAATTACCTGCTCATTCATTACTAGTTGGGGGATTTCCATGTCAAGATTATAGTGTAGCATCAACACAAGCTAAAGGTATCCAAGGTAAGAAAGGTGTTCTTTGGTGGGATATTCTTGATATTATCAAAGAAAAACAACCTCCTTTTGTACTTTTAGAAAATGTTGATAGACTGTTAAAATCACCAGCAAATCAAAGAGGACGAGATTTTGGTATTATCTTAGCTTGCCTTGCAGAAGAAAACTATTCAGTTGAATGGCGTATTATAAATGCAGCAGAATATGGATTTTCTCAAAGAAGAAGAAGAACTTTCATTTTTGCTTATAAAAATACTACTCAATATTCAAACATTAATAATAGCACATTAGATAATATAGTTGGAGTAACAGGTTTCTTCCAAAATGGATTTCCAGCAATACCAACCTCAAAAAATAATATTGGTAATTTTGAGCTTGGTAATGTTTTAAACATTTCTGATAACTTTAGTTTTGATTTCTATAACTCTGGGGTAATGAATAATGGTCATATTTATACAACTGAAACTATCCCTAGTTATGATGGTCCTTATGCTAATCTTAGCTCTATACTTGAAACAAATGTTTCAGAATCATTTTATCTTGATTCTGATTTAAGTGATTGGACTTATATGAAAGGTGCTAAGAAAATAGAAAGAGTTAGTAAAACAGGTCATAAGTATATATTCTCTGAAGGTCCAATTGCTTTTCCTGACTCCCTAGATAAACCTTCTCGAACTATGCTTACAAGTGAAGCTAGTAAAAACAGAAGTACTCATATAATCTGTGACCCTATAACAAATAGATTACGAAAGCTTACACCTATTGAATGCGAAAGATTAAATGGTTTTCCAGATAATTGGACTAATACTGGTATGTCAGATAGATTTAGATATTTTTGTATGGGAAATGCATTAGTTGTTGGATTGATTACTATAATGGGTAATATACTTTCTAATATAATTGATAATGAACCATAAAAAGGAGCAGTATTTAACTATTGCTCCTATAAAATTTAATTGTGTTATTTTCAAATCTATAATATATTAATTCAATGTCTGTCCATGTTTTAGCAACGGTAGGTCTTCTTCCTTTTGTATAATTTCTTATGCAAACTTCTTCCTTATACTGGATAACCTCTTGAGGAAAATTATACGCTACAATAAATGCTTTAATTGTTGAATAATCTCCAAATGAATATTCTTGATTTATCCAGTCTACATACTTCATGATTTGGTCAATAGCTTCTTTACTTGCTATATCCTTTTTTATTTCAATAACTAAATACTTTGAAATAGTATCAAAACCTTCAATATACCTATATCCAAACACATCCATCTTATCCATGTAATCAATCGGCTTGAATGGTGATGCTATAACTTGATGTGATATATAATCCCATTTTCCAAAAATACTATTATCGTTCTTATTAATATTATCTATTATTGCTGCCTCTATAGCCATCTCATGTTTTATTTTGTTACTTTCAAAACAATTTTTTAAAATATTATTAGATTCCATTATATATTCAGGCTTAATTTTTAATTCTATAATTTTATGAAACCTATCACTATATTCAAACGAATTACTTCTCTTGTATATATATTCTTCATTTCTTTTTAATAATATATCCTTTAATGCCTTATTCTCTTCATCATCAATTTTGATAAAAGATAGCTTCCAAAAGGCTCTTAGCATTCTAAATTTAGATGGATTTGAAGAAAGTACATCATCCATATCAACTCCATTAATAAAGAAGTTAGGATTAGGTTTAAACAAACAAATACATCTATTGTCCAAATTTTCTATACTGTCTAAAAGCATCATTTTTTTTATATTTTCATAATCATATATATTAGCAACATCTGCATTCGGATAATTTAGATAACTACATTTCCACTTTATATTTATTAGTTCTCCTATCCCATATATTTTTCTATTAATAAAAAAATATATATTATCCCCTGAATTCATTCCAAAATAGTCTGCAAATGTTCCCTCATGATGTATCAACCAATTTCCATTTTTAGGTTTACTCAAATTGGTACTATAGCACCCAATATTTATGCATCTTCTTAATGAATCCTCATCTTTTAAACTCACTATGTATCCTGCCATTATTATTTCTCCAATATATATAATATTTGCTGCAAAATATAATTATTATTTAACCAAAAACACTGTTTAGTTAATGTTCTTCCATCTGGTAATATATCTATATCTGAACTATCTCTCGCATGTGGTCTAACATGACAAACATCATTTTCAGATGCTGCTGGTAAATTATTATATTGTTTTTTACCTTTTTTATTTATCTCAACCCCACACTTAATAATATTTCTTGTCTTTTTCCATACCATTTTAACATCATTCTCTAAATCGCTATATGGCATATTCCAAAACATGGAACCTTTTAAAATCAACTCATTCTCCTCATTAAATTTAAATATGATAAATAGAAATTTTGTTTCTGTCAAATATTCTCTAAAACTACATGTATCCCATTTTTCATTTATTATTTCTTTAAATTTAAACACTGGAAACGACATATGTTGTTCTATTGTATTATCATTTTCTACTCTTATTGCTTTTATCTTTATATTTGCTTTTTCAAATTCAGTTGCTTTATTAGATTTTATCCCTAACATTCGCATTGCTATTATAGATGTAAAATGTTTCGATTTTATCTTTACATCAAATTCATTTGCTAATTCATTTGCTGACATCCCTTTAAATCTAATAATTTTATCAATTATATACTTCTCAAAAGTAGTGTTTTTTAATATATCTTTATTTTTTACTATAGATTCATATGTATTTTTACCTTTTAAAATGTAATCATTCAATACGTATGTCATAAACTTATTTTTTAATGAAAAAGCTCTTTGTTTAGCTTTTATTGTATTATTAGGCTGTTTTCTATCCTTTGTTTCTTTTCCACCCTTTGTGCAAGCCCCTAAATAAAAAGTATCACCTTCACTTAGTTCGTGTGCCTTACCATTTTCTATTTTATTTTTTATTTTATTCCAATCCTCTCGTATAATAGCCAAGTCCTCATCATTATATGTAAACAATTGAGAATTTTTAATAACATAATCCAACTTGTCTATATTCTCTTTATAAAAATAATGAACCAGTAGCAACAACTTATTTTTATTCCAAAAACAGCTTGTTTCAAATTCCTCATCTATAATTTCCATATAATTTATAATATTTAAAACTAATCGTTCCTTTGCTACAAAACTTTTATTCTTATTTTGCTTAAATGGTGTTACTTTTAATTCAACCCCTGCCTCTAAGAAGTCTGGATTTTTGTCACTATTAGGTTTATACAAAAAATACTTTTCTTCCAATAATTGACCCAAACCACCCTTTCCCTTATATTCCTTACCCTCTCCGAGCACTTCTCTAAAAGTTTTTTCTACTAACCCTTTAGAATAATTTTCAATTGACTTTGGTGAAAACTTATCATATGGTAATTCAATTATTTCCTTTTCTTTTAAGTTTATTGAAACTTTTTTTGCTTCAGTCTTCATTTATTTTACCTCATATAAATAGTAATATTTTTCTAATAATGTTATTCTAATTATACAACTTTTTATTAAACTCATAAATACTGATTATAAAATATATTATTTCTTAACTTATCATTTTAATGCAAAAAATTTTTCCCATATAATATTATTCAAATAACTATTAGCCTCTAATTTACTATTATAATAAATCAAACTCTTGATTAATTTCCTACCTAACAATTTAGCACTATAAATTATCCTTTATAAATTCAGATAAAAATAATAACCATAGATAACACATCATCTACATTTATTACAACTCTTAATTCAATTAAAACTTTTCAACTTTTTGTTTGAA
The DNA here is from genome assembly GCF_031626875.1 of Clostridium sp. SHJSY1. NCBI lineage: Bacteria > Bacillati > Bacillota > Clostridia > Eubacteriales > Clostridiaceae > Clostridium > Clostridium sp. SHJSY1. The sequence goes on along the minus strand of NZ_JANDMF010000045.1, from coordinate 16,813 downwards.
TAGGATAATTGTAAATATCTCATGTCTTAGAAATTTACAAACTATAGCTTTTCCATGATTTCTATTAGCTCTTTCATATACAACTTTGAAAGTATTATTTTCAATTAATTTATTAATTCTATATTTACTTACGAAATATCTTATCTTTTGTTATTTTTCTAATTTCATTTATATATACTATTTATCGGAATTAAGTATTCACTTGAAATACGCAAAAATTATTCAAATTATATTATTTATAAAAAAATTTAATTTATACTTGCTTTTTTATATCTAAATTTCTTATATATATTTATAAACTATTAAAAGGAGGGCTTTTTATGAGCACAAAAGATTATAAGTTAAAAAATTTACGAAAAGAAATAAATGTATTAAAAGAACTATTGCTAGAGGACTTAAATAACAATATTCCCTACCATAAATCAATTGATAATCTTTCCAAGTTATTAGAATGTAAATATTTATTGGAAAATCACCATAACTACTTAAAAACGGAATTTTTTGCAAGAAATATTCAATCATTAAGTAATTTTCAAAAAAAGTTTTTTGAACAAAATTTAATTGAAGCTACTGCTTTAAAAAACAAATTGAATTCTTTCCTTATATCCTATTTACACCTATAATAAAGAGCTCCCTTTTGGGAGCTCTTTATTATAGATGCATAATGTATTTTTTAAGTTTCCAAGAAACAGAGAAGAGTTTTATATCTCTTCTTAATCTAAGCTATTTCTGTATCTTTTTCTATATAATCTAAAATTACTTGTAATTTTCTTTTATTTAAACCCAACACAATTTCCTTATATTTGCTTAATAAACATTAAACAGCAAAATCTAGCTTTCTTCTTGTCCACAATTATATTTTTCTATTATCACTCTAACAACATTTTCCCCTAAACCTGTTAAGTAATACATCTGACTTCTTTTATTTGTTATTATAGTTACCCATCCTAAAAATATAAATTTTCTAATATATACATTTATTGTTGTTTTTTTTAACTTTGTTAGTTCTATCAAATCTTTAACTCTTAAAGGATTTGCCCAATCTCCATCATTTAAAGCTACTAAAATCCAATCTTCTTCTACTGTTAATTTATTAATCATTTCTCCTATATAATCATCAAATCTCAAATCTGATTCCTCCTTATAAATATATTTAATTATTAATAAGGTATATAAGCTATAAAAGTCAATAAAAATTCCTTAGTGATAGGTTTTTATATAAATCATTCATCTATTTTTAGTAATCAATTATTATCAAAAAATTCTATCTAACCGTCTCAAAACATCTCAAGACGTTTTATAGACGTTTCAAGACGTCTTGAAACACTCATATTTTCACCTATTATTTATGATATATTAACATTTGCAGAAACAGATATAGTCTCTATTTCTAAATTATCATAAACAATAATTTTATGAACCTAACTCATTTAATTCATATTCTTCTAATGTACCTTTAAAAACAACTTCATCTTTATCATTAAACAATATATATTCAAAGGCTTTTGAGCCATATCCTGAATATTGAATTTCTCTATCAAATTTTAGTTCTTCATCTATATATAAAGTTTCTTCTTTTTTCTGATGTGCTTCAAATTCATTTTCTAAAGTAATATATTCTTCATTTATACCTTCCTTTATTAAAGATGGTGCTTTAATTTTAATCTTAAATTTTTGTGTATAATTACTGCAATTTCTTATATATACTGCTCCGTTTATAATAAGTTTGTCCTTATTTCTTTGAAAGTACACTGAAGTTTTCTCTCTATCAAGATATACAGAATTTAAATCATTAGAAAATCCTTTATAGAATTGAATACAATAAACCCACATTGCAGGAAAAAGATTCATTAATATTATTGTTACAATAAATCTTCTAAAGTTTCTGTTAATTAGAGAATTTTCTCTTATTTCATTAAGTTTCTTTAAACAATAATATACTCCTACTATAACTATTAATATAGCATAGTAAAATCTCCCCCCATTAAATACAATAGGTTTAAATATTCTTTGAATAAAAGCTTCTGGCACATTATTACTATTCCCCATTAATACAAACATTATTGTTAGTCCTAAACAACAAAGTATTCTTTTTTGCATTTTAGATAACTTATCCAAATTCTTCTCCTCTTGACTATCTATCAATCTTTCCATATTTATTAATTTTGTATATGATTCTAACTGGCTCTACTACCTAGCTTCAAATCTGAACAATAATTTATAATTGCTTCATTGGTGATAATTTCATTATACCATTATTTCACAAAACCATAATTACTTGTAAAATCCTGTGTAATTAAGCTTGTTCTTTAAGTTTCTTATTTTCTTAATCAAGTCTTTTAATCTTTCTTTTTAAACTTGCAATAATAGGATTTTTATTGTTATCATTCATTTCTCTTTCACCTGTCTTTAAGCTTGCTCCATTAGGAAGTTTCCCCTCTATCAACTAACTTAATTGTATGCCCTTTGTTATGTTTAAATACAATATCTTCTATAAATAAATGTCTTCGCCTATTCGCAGACCCGTTCCAATATCTTTATTAGAAATTTATCGCTTATATTAGTTGTAACATCATATACCTTTTGTATTTCTTCTTTTGTTAGTACTTTAATTTTTCATCTTGGTTCTAAACATTAACTTATAAAAATGTTAATTTAAATAAAAAAATTATTACATTCCAATTGCTATAAACACAATTTAAGATTAGTAATAATTTAAACTTATATCTATCTATTTATTTAACAATAGTGTTTTCTTTTTCAATTTAAAAACCTAGTTAGGGATAGTCAACTCACTTTTTACAAGTACACACCAAACTATCAAGTGCACCTCCGTATTATTAGCCTAACACTAAATCAACCTCATCAGTTAATCAAATTATATACTATAATAAACTATTTAGTCAATCGCTTATATTATAGCTACAACAAAGCCTTGTCTTCCATTTATTATACTTTTATCAATTCAAATTATGTTATTAACAAAAAATTCTTAACCACACAAGTTCTTTCTTGGGGGTAGACTCTGTTGATGGTGTTATTGAAGCAGATGTAGTGTTTTTCTCAGAAAGGTTTAAAGGGACAAGACCTTCAAATATGTCAAGAAAAGCTCACAAGAGAGGTAAGTAGGTTAAAAAAAGGGGTATTTCTAAAACATCATACTATTCATAGTAAGTTAAAAAAGTGGATTGGTAGGTTTAGTGGTGTTGCGACTAAATATATCAGTAACTATGTACTGGTTCAAGTGGCTACAATTATTTGAACACAATAAAGAAGCTGTGCAGATTAAGAACTTTATTGTCCAATCTAATGCCTATACAAAAGCATCAAGCTTCAAGGAAAGAGAGCCTATATTTATATAATAATATACATTTTCTTGAGATAAATGTTATAATTGTCTTGTGTGTAAATGTAATTTATTGCATTATTTTGAGATGTTATGCTATGTAAATTTGCTATGTTTTATTTGTGGAGGACTGATTATGAATTTAGAAAAATTACGATTAAATTGTGCAATTAAGCAAAAGAAAGGGTTACATTTTATATTAGCTTCTATCATTATTTGGTGTGTTGTATTGATAATTCATTTAACATCATTACCTATTTTGACAAAGAACTTATTTACATTTTGTGCTACAGCACCATTAATGCCATTAGCATTCTTCATATCCAAGATAATAAAGGTTGATTTTCAAAACAAAGAAAATCCATTAACTAATTTAGGGATTCTTTTTTCTGCAAATCAAATTCTATATTTACTAATTGCTATGTGGATATATCCAACAGTTCCCGAAAAAATGTTAATGGTAATAGCAATGATTTTTGGAGGACATTTATTACCATATGGTTGGCTATATAAATCGAAATCCTATATAGTATTTGCTATTTTAGTACCAATTTTATCACTTATAGTTGGTGTAAACTTTAAACCTTATATACTTGCAATTATGATGATAGTAATAGAAATTTTATTTAGTGTTTGTTTAATATTAGAAAATAAAAAAATATCGTAAATATGAACCATAAACTTTAATATTATATAGAATATAATATTCTTAAAAATGTGCTAACGGGTGATATACTTCACCCGTTAATTGATAAAACATTTCAATATTGTGTTAAAACATAGCCTTATTTTTAAAAGTAGTTGTACAGAAATCTATTGGATTCATTATCAAATTTCTATTAGACATACCATCAGACACCTCATTTATGGGTACCTCAAGCAGCAAAGCTGCTACTGCTTGTAAGCCCCTAGGGGGCTTTAGTTTGGAGTCTTTTTGGATTCTTTGGGGTTCAAAAAAGGAGCTCTTTCTGGAGCTCCTACCCTATATCAACAGATTTATTTCTGTTCTCTTTTGGTTTTTTTCGGTATTTCCTGCAAGGCTTTTTTTGAAAAAACAAGGGTTCATTTATATTTGAATGGGTTTGTTGGATTGTTACATAGTAAATATACTTCTTCTAAGCCATTACTCAGCTTATAGATTTTTATCATCAATATCTAAGAATTAATATTCTCTAATTTCATTACATGCTCTACATATACAAGTTTTATCTTCTCCATAATAAATTGTCCAATCACTTGTCTTTTGTCTACATAATCTACATATCCATGTTTTAACATAAATACTTCTATTAATAACTATGTCTTTTTCATCTTCAGTTTTAGTGTTAACCCCTTTATCAATTCTATCTACTGTATTTATATACATCTCATTCATGAATCCTTGTATTTTTTCTTCTTTTGATATGGCAGTCATAAATAACTCATCATTAACAACCAAAAAAGATGTATAAAAATTTTCACTACACCTTTCTTTATGTAAAAAGCCATAATCCCTTAAATACAATAGATATTTTAATATGGCACTAGTTAAATCTGGTATATTTTTCCCCTTAATATCTTTTGTATATTCTAAATCCTTATTTATAGGCAATGCTGAATATTTTTTAATCCATTTTATAACATTACAAACCATTACTACATTACCTTTTCTATTAAGAATAAACTTTTCAAATACATAACTTTGCCATATCCTTCTATCACAATTAAATGCTAATTCTCCTGGGACTACGTAATTAAAATATTCAGGTATATCTTCTGCTTTAATATTAAGTCTATTTGAAATTTCATTCCATAATTTGTTTAGTTCAAAATCTATTTCAAATTCTTTAATCTTCTTTTCATAATTTGAGATTAAAAACTCTACTTTTTTAAGTTTTAAATCTATTTTTCTATTGTATTCTGAAAGTTTTTGTTTTTCCCTTATTCTTTCTTTTTCTGCTTTGATTTTATTATTATATAAAATCTTTCTTTTTGCTAATTCTGATTTTCTATTATATATCCACTTTTTTCTATCAATATTATCTACTATAATATGCTCAATAACTTTTCTATCAAAGTTATAACAATCTATTTCTTTTATATTTAAATCAATTTCTATTGTAGAAATACCTAATTCTTTTATTTTTCTTTCCTTTTCATTATCAATATAATGAGTTACTGCTATTTCAATTAGTAAAGGAACACCATTTTTATATACTATTATATCTGGAACTATTGTATTAATTTGAGTTTCTAGTTTTATTTCATCAAATTCCAAAAAAAATTCATTTGCTATTGTTTTTTCTTTATATCCCTCATTATCTAAAAAATTCTTATAATCAAATTTATAATAACTCAATTCAAAATCTGACATTGATTTATAATATTTATTATATATAAGTTTTAATTCTGGTAATTTTATTTTTCTACTTTTCTCCAATATCTCCTTGGCAAATTTATGTAAAGTTGTTTCAAATGCATTTTTGCAATTCTGGTTACTATGTGCAAAATGTCTTATATTTTTATTTCCTAACCTTGCTTCTAATGGTTGTCTACATTCAGGACAAACACAATTACATCGTAATCCTCTTTCATTTTCATTAATCTCAGATATATGAATAAGTCTGTCCTCCCTAAATCCAAAAGGGAGTTTAATCTTCATAATCCATTCCTCCCACATATTAAAATAACTGTAAAGTTGTGAAGTTCTTTTTTACTCCTGAATTATATTAAATTATATAAATATTTTGATACAAAAATAAAAACAAAGTAGCTACCCCTATAATTGTATATCTTAATATTTTTCTACCCAACTTAAGACTTTTTATAATAACTTATCTAAGTATATTATTTTAGTAATTTGCATTTTTAAATAAGTCTTTCTGTCATTTATATGTTACTTTTCATATCTTTAAGTAAATATTCACAAACCTCGATGTGAATACCTTGCCTTTTTAAAGCCATTAATAAATATTTTGTTTCAAGTTCTTCTGATATATATTTTCTTATAAAATCCTCATACTCATTAAAAGATGGCTCTTTATTAATAAATAAATCATTTAAAGACTCAATACCCTCACAAAGTTCTTTCATCTCACTTGATACTTCATTTCCTAAAATTCTATCCTTTAACACTCCTAAGCTTTTCAAGATTATCTTAGTCTTTTGCTCTGAAATATTATGGTCTATTACAAAATTGTAAAACATGTATTTATCATCATCTGTTACACTAGAAATCATTAATTGAAGTAATTTTATCTGGTATTTTAATAATTCATAATTTTCATCTCTATTCATTAAATCACCTCGAAATTATTATTAAATAACATAAATATTTTACAATAGATTAAGTCTACTTTCAATAAATGTATAAAATGGTTTTATATTCATTTGCATTATTACATAAAAATTAGGACTTTCTTTCTATATAAACTTCATATTTTTCATCTAAAAATACTAAAGGAGGGAATCCCCTCCTTATACTTATCATTCGTTATCTTTAAGCTGTTTTTCTTCTATCTTCTATGTGATTAATTATATCTGTCCACCCTTGCTCCAATGCAGTTTCATATAGACCTTTACTGTAACCACAACCACTACAATAAAAATATAGAGAATCTTTAAAGAATACAGCAGAAGGATTAGTATCCTTATGTGAACTATTTAAACAACTCATTAATAACTTACTTCCTGTATCTGCAACTACCAAATGTCTTATATGACTATATACCATACTTTCTAATTCATCTTTGCAGTTAGTTAAATCAAAAAACTTGCCTGATTTCTTTTCTTTTAGAGGTAACTTAAGTAACTTAAGTTCAGTTATTACTTGAGATTGAGTATAAACAAGTTCTGGATTACACTTAATTAGTTTAACTTGTATAGGTTCTTTCTTGTTATGATAAAAACCAGGCAATCTCATACAAGTTGACTCATTTTTCTTTTGCATATCACCACCAAAAGTATAAGCTAATCTTTGTTGTATTTCTCTAAACTTCTTTACTTCTCCACCTTTAATTAGAAAATAAACATGATAGCTCCTTCTAGTTTTAACTATAACACTAGGTTCTAAAGGTAGTTTTTGAATCAAAGCCCATTGTTCTTCCATAGACTTATCATCTATTTCAAAGAAGTGTGCATGAACCTTTTTTACATCTGAATCCTTATGAGCTCCATTAATAGCTACATGAACACCATGCCTACAATATTTATTTTTAAACCATAGTAGTCTTCCCCATTTTTCCATATCATTTAGAGTTACTTCAATTTTTACAGAAGAACATCTTTTACATATTGGTCTATCTTTTATATATAGTAACATATCTGTTTCTTCATGAAACTTACCACAAATATTACATCTTATTTTATTGCCTCTTTTTTCAACACCTTTTAAATCACTTTTAATATCTGGAAAACTTCTTAAAGCTATCTTATCAAAACCAAATGCCTCCAAAAATCTTATAGTATCTTTATTAAAAATTGTACCCAAAATACCCTCTCCTTTTTATCTTTAAGTTTTTATACTTGTATATAGTTAATGTTTGTATTAAAAATCAAGTATTTTTGTATAATTTCTTAAAGAAAAAAAAGGAAAAGCCCAAATGGACTTTAACTAACTACTTAATTACTTTTTTGGAAACTTCTTATTTATTATATTTGCAACTATTCCTATGATACTTCCTAAAGCAAAAGCCACCCACCCACTAGAAAATTCAATGTTGGTGTTATTTCTAATTATTAATAATACTACTGCACAAATAATTCCTACTACTATACTTACTCCTATTGATTGTAATGTTTCTTTTAAATTCATAAATATCTCCTTCTTATCTCTAAAATATTATGATTTTATATATTGAAAATACTTTTTAGTAATGAAGTATTTTAAATTTATTCTTGAATGACACTAAATCACCAGCAAGACCTAAAATTTTCTGTGACATTACAGAAGACTATTCTTATATTTCTACTTATTTCTTGCATTGACTGACTTACTCTATTAAAAGTCAATACAGTACTAGTTACATTAATTTGCACATTACTTTCTCTTACAAGCAACCAAAAGAGAAAATATAGCCCAAAAATAGCACCAACTTTTCAGCCAGTGCTTATTAACATAATTTATAGTTTTAATTACTTTAATACACAGTTATTTACCCCAACATTCATTGATTTTCCGTCAACAACTCCTTGTATTTTAACAGCATCACCTTTTTTTAAGTTTGCTATTTTGTCGATTTCCGATTTTTCCTTAAAAAAACATTGAACATTTGTTATAGCAAAGTCTTTTTCTGATGAAAGTACAACAAAAGTTTGACCAGCAATAACACCAATATCACTTATCTTACCGTTTATCAAAACTGTTTTTCCTTTATAATCCTTATCTGCATTTACCTCATTGTCTTCATAGGCTTTGGCTAAATCAGCAGCCGAAACATTAACTGCCTCTACCTCTTTCTCCTCTATTTTCTTTGTTTCTGTAGTATTTGGACCAGTTGTATTATTCTTATTTCCTCCCATTGCAGAACCAATAACACCTATTATAACAAGCACTAATATTCCAGTTATTATTTTGTGTTTCATAAAGAAATTCCTTTGGTCTTTACCACAATGAACGCACTTATTTACACCTTTTGCTATCTCCTTTCCACACGCTTTGCAATTTACCATTTTACTCATTTAATACTCCTCCTTTTTAACCTCTATATCTTCACAAAGTCATTCACAATAAAATACTGCTGTTTATTATAGTTTTACTTTCCTAATAAAAACATACTCTATCAGTATTAGTTACAATATATTGTTAATTAAATAAACTGTATTATAAATCTAAATATCATCTCAATATTGACTTTCAATTATCATTATTTATTATGTATATATTCTTTCTATTTGATACTAAAAATCTCTTTTTAAATTTATATTCATTTATCTTCAATTTCATTTGAACTCAAATCTTTTAATACTGTTCTGTATTAGCTTTTTGCAGCCTTACACATGCTTCAAAATAATCTCTAAAATGTATAATAAACCAACTCTCTTCTATTCTCAAATATAATCCCCCCATTTAAGTATGTCTAACTCTCTTGTGTAGATGGTCCTTTTCTTTATCCTCTTCCTACAGATTTCTATTCACCTTTTCATATATAATAAGATTGTTTTGGGGCTAAATTAATACCTCTTTTACAGAAGTTACATAAATAAAATCTCCTACTTGAATTACTGAAATGCTTCATTTAACAACTTACATTTTAGTAACTACTTTCCTATTTATGTTGTTTCTATTACACGAAAAAAGATTAATGCTCCAACAACTGAAACATTAATCCTATCAAAATTCTTTTATTCTTTCTAAAGCACTTGCTTTAAAATCTATTATACTCCTAAATTTGTTGTAATATATTTTTTATTCATTCAAATAATATTATTTTGAATCTATTCATCAATTAATTCTAGGTTGTTTTAATGAATGTTATATCGTGATATAGCTTTTCCTATACCTAAATAAAAATTACTTTTCCCATATTCTCACATTATAAAATTAATCCTCATCATCAGGGTAAATCATATCCAAAAATTCTTCAAATGAATTAGCAACACGATAGAAATTTTCATCTAATAATTCATATAGAGGTCTTTTCTTTAAATCTTCTTCTGTAATATCCTTTTCAGAATAAGCCTCTTCATGGTCTAAAAATAAAATTGCTGGTTCTTTTTCATCTTTTCTGTAATCAAAAAAGAATATATTTCCATCTCCATCTATTGCAAATTGAAACATTTTATCTGGTTCTGGAAAACAACCTTTGTAGATATCATACATAAATTTAATCATAGGCTCTTTTCTTTTTTCACCTTCCATAAAACTTATAAATATAAACGATATTGTTTCCCAATCTGGAATATCAATAAGCCCAGTTTGCCATTCTTCATTTACATCTTTTACTTTAGGTCTGCTATTATCATTTGCCATGACAATATCTACATATTCCTTTGGAAACTTTATACTCCATTGTGATTCCATTTCTCTTATCACTTTTTCCTCTATTTTATCACCAATACGCTATTTAATTTCTCTTACCATAAATCAAAACTCTTTGGTTTATACACAAACTCACCTTCTTTATTAACATAACCCCATTCACCTTTATATGTTACTAACCCAAGGCTATTTTTAAAACTATATGCTGAATTAAAAATGTGTTTTAATATAACCTTTCCATTGGTATTAATATAACCGATACCTTTTCCATACTCTGCTACAGCTAAACCTTCACTAAAGCTATCAACAGTTATATATTTATTCTTTATCACAAGCTCTCCTTCTTTATTTATAAATCCCCATCTGCCATCAAGCTTTAAGGTAACTGCTGCAAGTCCATCCTTAAAATCAAATCCATTATAATATTCTGGTTGTATAATAAATTCTCCTGAATTATCTATGTACCCATATTTTTCTCCATCTATTGATGCTATAGCAATTCCTTCTGAAAAAGGGCCTACATCTGTAAATTTAAAATCAATTTTTACGTTCCCATTTATATCAATAAATCCAGCTTTACCGTTTAATCGAGCTGACATTAGGCCATCTCCAAAATCATTTATTCCTTCATAAATAGGTTCAACTACAAAATCACCAGATTTATCAATTACCCCCCATTTTTCTTTTACTTCAACAATTGATAAACTATTAGAATCAAAATTTTTTATAACCCAATCAATTTCTGGTTGAATTTCTATTTCCCCATTTTTATTTATAAATCCAGTTTTTCCATCCTTCCTAAAAAAAGCATAACCATTATTGAAACTTGAAATTCCTTCAAAATCAACTGTAAACAATTCTTCATTTTTTTCATTTATAAATTTCTTTTTCCCATCTGCTGTTGTAACTAGAGCAATATCATCACTAAAATCATTAGCATTTTTATACATTGGTTCAATCACTATTTCTCCAGTATAATCTATATACCCATAAAGGTCTCCTACTTTTAATAAATAAAGTTCTTTTCCCATTTATTATCACCTTTCTATTTCTAATAAATTAACGCCAAATTCTACCAGGGTAGTTTTCGGATATATACCAATCATTTGGCCAATCTCTTGCACTTGTAGACAATGGATTATATGTTACATCAATATTTCCTTCAGGAATTCTAACTCTAACATACCCATTGGCTAAATTTTCATTTATTACCTCTTTACCTTGAAGGCTATCTCTTCTATAATACTCAAATCTTTTTATTTTCGATTGATTTACGGGTGAAGTTTGAGGAATAACATTTAATGGACTATCTTCAATACAATTATTTAGTGCTCCTTCAGAGATGGATTTTAAATGACCTTTTTGATTTCCAGCCCCTACAAGTGACCTTGCCCAACCAGTAAACTTTGTTCGGTCTTCAATTTGTTCCCCAATAATCCACCTCATTTCAAGCACTTTTCCTTGTGAATCAATAATTATTGAAGTACTGTTACTCGTTGTCACTATTTTAATAGCATTTCTCCCATTGTAGGTAACTTTATCTAATACGAATATATCATTACTTACGCCTGTCATAAGCTCTCTAAACATTATATTTGAATAATTTTGATTGGTTTTTAAAGTAACATTAAGATTTTGAAGTTCATTAGTAGAGAACTTTCCACTCTTCTCAGACGCAGCCTTTATTAAATCGGCTAACTTAACACATCCCATATTATGTACTAAAAGTGCTAGCTTTGAAATATAATATGTACTATATCCCTCAATACTTAAATTATATATTCTTTCTGTTTCTTCTAGCAACTCTTCTTTTACTGAAATAACTTTTTTAGCTTGTCCATCAGAAGATAATATTTCATCTCCTGGCTTTAGCTCTCCTGCTATTATCCACATACCTTCATTTGTATAAAATAAATGTCCTGGAGTTGTTATTATTTCTTCTCCTTCAACATTAAGCTTAACGAATTCATTAGTATTTCTTATATGAACCTGTAAAACTTCTTTATATTCTTTATCTCCTGTTTTTACATCAGTTGCATAAACAAAATCTCCTACTTCAATTTCATCAATTCTTATAAACCCTTTATCTGTTAATACAAGAGTATCTCCTACAAAACACCCCTCTATACAATATTGTATTGCAGAATCTGATATGCCTTGTGCTCTAAGTTCTGCTTTGGATATTGTTGTTTCAGAGCCATTCCCTAACTTAAATACTATTGAATCCCCTTCATCAACTGTTTCTTCAACTATATCAAATATATCATCAAACTTAGTTTTCAGTTTATTTATAACAGATGAGACTTTTTCAAATACTTTCTCAACTTCTACAATATTACTAACCTTAACTTTAATACCTTTCCCTATCTTAAATAACAAATAATCTCCAATAATAGAACCAGTAAAATATGCTAATCCCTTTTGGTCTAAATCATCAGACATCTGTTGAGCCATACCTTCAGGTATAATTGATGGGTCTTCAAGAATAGCTTTTAAAATCTCATTGCCTTTATGGTATTTTTCAGCATAATAATTATCAAGTGGTGTCATTTCTTTTCCTAATATTTTAGCTTCCCATACTGCTTCTGCTCCCTTGGTATAATCAGCAATACCTCCAATTAATTCAAATGCAGATTTAAATGAATTACAAATTGCATCCCATGCTTTCTTCATATTTTCATCTTGCTTGGCCTTGAGATTTGCTCGTGCTTCCTCAATGCTTGTATATTTATTATATATAGGGGCTACTTTACCTGCATAAATATCATCCGTCTCTTCAAAATGCACTACTTTATTATTAAAGAGGTCCTCCATAACCTCTCCTCGTTCTGTTATTCTTCTTGAATATCTTTCTATTAACTCTCTTATCTCTTGAAGTTTCTGATAGTTATCTTCTTCATTCTTTTTTTCTTCTTCATTTACTATTTTATTAGGATGCCATCCATATGAAACTTGTAAATTATCAGATGAACCATAGTCACTTGTTGAAGTTGCAAATGCATTTATATAATTGCTACCATACTTTAAGTTCCTTATATCTTGAATTGCATATATTATTGATTGTAAATTGAAATAAACATCTAATCTATCAACTCTCACATTCACTAATTTATTAGTAGGTTTTATATATGTTATCATCTCTTCATAATATCCTGCAAAAAGTCCATATAAATCTGTTAATTCTTCTTTGCATGAATCTATATAATTTTGAAGCTTATCATACTTTTCTACCAATGCATCTATAGATTCACCACGATTTTCGTTTTCTAATACATCCTTCATACTCTTTAAGGACTCTTCCATAATCTGTAGAGCTGATTTATATTGAAATATGTCTCCAACTATATCTTCTATTATAGAATAATTTATTATTATGTCATTTTTCAAAGTCTGCCCTCCTACCTAAAATTGTATTCTTCTATATCCCTAATTAATCTATTACAATCACGTGTTATAGCTTCAACTAATTCTCTATACTCCTCATTAACATCTGAATTTTCTAAATCCATTTCATTAAAGTTTTTTATTATCTTTCTTCTAGCTTCTTCTATCTTTTCTATATATCTAGCTACTGCATTTTCTGCATCCTGCTTTTTTATCCTGTTTGCCATGACTATTTACCTACTTCCCTAAATTCTCACTATCTGCTATTTCCATATCTTTTTTCTTAAATTCTTTCACTAAATCTACTCCATTTTGGTGAATAATCTCTATTTCTTTTATTAATTCTGGAGCTTTTGTATCTGCCATATTCGATAAAGCCACTTTTACTTTATCTACAAAATCAGAGTTTAAGCCATTTAACCTTTCTACAGTTCTATTCATAAAATTTTTAGAATAAGGTTTAAAATCTTCTATGGCTGCATTCAGTCTTTCTAAATCACTTGTCAATTTTTCTACTTTTATTTGTATCTCATCTTGCATAATTTAAGCCTCCATTCTTAAGTTTTCTAATTTTAAACATCACAACAAGAGCAACCTAAAAAGTTGCCCTAATCACTTCAATAATTAAATTTTCTCTTATTTGTCCATTTTTTACATTAAACAATCTACTCATTTTATATCTCCATTCAATATAAAATTTTTCCTATCGTTTGCTTAATGTATTTATTGTTCCCACATATATAATTTTACATTGATTCTTTTTCCTTGTAAATGGCAAAAAGCCCCTTTAAAAAGAGGGTTTATAACTAACATTGTTATCAAATCAACCTTTTATTAAGCTCTTAAAAACAGAAACATGATATAATTTTATAAACGAAAGAGGAGTTGATAATAATGATGAATTTAAAGATTTGGCAAGCAGTAATAATAACTACATTAATAAACCTTTTATATGTGTACTTAGCTTTTACTTATAACCTACCAGGTATTTTTACTTTTCCAGTATTATTAGTCTCAGGCTTACTTATTTATAATGGTGGTATTAATTCAATAAAAGTAATAAATTTGAAAACAAGATTAAAGCTAATAGCTCTTATATTCTTTTCCTTACTTATACTTTTACTTAGTTTTTCCTTGCCAAATAACACTATGTTTATAAATATTTTATCTTTTATTATATATATTATAACTTGCCTTGGAATAGCTTATTATTTCTATAAGAAGTGCATGGAAATTATTGGAGAATAAACATGAAGGTGTGGAAAGCAAATTTACTTATACTATTAATTAATTACATATATTTAAGATTAGCTTTTACAATAGATATTCCTGGGGGAATAGCTGTGCCAATACATCTTTTATCTGCTTTTATTGCATACTTAGGTGTCACTTCTGTTAGTGGAATAAATTGTATAGATAGATTAAAGATAATGTCAACTATTTTTGTATTATTTATTGTAGTATTTATTAGTTTTGGCTTCCCTAATGCCATGGATTATGTACGTTATATATCTGGTATTATTTACTGGACATTTATAATATTACTTATATGCCACTTGGAAAATAAATTAAAGAAAGAGATATAATTTTTTACTAAAGGAGGAGTTTACGACGATGAAAATGAAGATATGGAAAGCAATAGTGCTAATTTTATTAATAAACTACCTATATTTTAGTTTAGCATTTAATATAGATATACCTGGGGTTTTTATTACTCCTATACATATTGTATCTGGTTATATTGCTTATCTAGGGGCTACCTCTATACCAGGGATAAAAATTATAGATAGATTTAAATTGATAGGGCTTTTAATTATATTATCTTTAACATTTGTTTTAAGTTTTGGATTACCACATATGTTTAACTATGTTCGTATTTTATCTTCTTTAATATTCCTTGTATCTGGTTTGGCAATGTTAAAACACCAGCATAATGAAATAATTAAAGATTCTATGAAAAGTTAGGATTAACTCCTAGCTTTTCTATTTGCTCTCTGTTTAAAATAATAGATATGTTTAATTAATAGTGCTGATAATATAGTATATAATAATGGAGCTCCTTTTCAAGAGTTCCATTATTTCATGATTTAAGAAGAAATTTCATCTCCAAAAATTGTAATTAATGTGCTTAGTGGTGCTGTTCTTTTCATTAATGAAACAATTGTTTTATTATCCATATCACCAAGGCTAACAAATGCTATAAAATTCAACGTACAATCTAATGCATTTACTACATCCTGCATTCTATTTAAGATATTTATTCCAATCAAAGATAACCCATTGTCAAAAATGTTATTTTTTAATGCAATTGGCTTAGTAACATCTAAAATAGGATGTTCGGCTCTAATGCAATAATATGCGTTTAATATTTCTTTAAGTTCAGAATTATATATTAAATCATCAAAGAACCTATAACAAAAATCTCCAGCGTTATATTTTACTCCAGATATTCCATTTAATCTATCCTGAGAATAATTTGAATATGTATTAGCAACTCTATTTTCATACGCAGCAATAGAATTAATCGAAATACCAATCTGTCCTACATCCGAGTCAACTTCAAGGACTAAAGCATAAATATCCTTATTATATTTGGTTTCTGAAAACTCAATTATCTTCTTTTTGCAATCTTCCAACAACATTTCTTCCAGTCTATCTTCATCTACAATATATATATTTTTTTCCAAAATACAATCAGCTTCTTCAATTGTTTTATCTGGATAATAAATTTTATATCCTTCTCCATACTTGCTACGAACTCCTTCTATTAGTTGTAGTCTCCATTCAGAATACTCCATCTTAATACCTCCAAATTTTTTGGTTTAAATTGATAGTTACTTACACTTGTCCATTTGTTCAATTATATAATATACAACCATAAACATTCAAATACTTGTCTAACTATATAAATTGCTTTTCTAAATTTAAAGTCCTTTAATTTTTTATCAGAATGACATGTATGAGATTATATTAATAACTTTTTTAGTTCGCTATCAAAACTTTCTATAAATGTCATATACACTTTAAGTGATATTTTTTTATTATCTATGTTCCTTTATAACAAAGTCCTGAACCACCCCAACCCCATCCAAACCCTCACCACCACTACCCTAACACCACCTTCC